>DURM01000063.1 GCA_012837335.1 Bacillota bacterium | reverse complement strand
TTTTATAACACTCGCCGTGTCCAAAAGCGCTTAGGCTACCTTAGCCCTTTAGAATGGCTGAACCAACATACTGAGCTAACTTTGGCCGGTGTCGCTTAAAGAGTGTCCGGAAAAGTGTTGACTTCCCGGAGTTGGGTATTGATGAGGAAGTCTATCAACGCAATGTTCATCGTCTAGGTAATCTCACCTTGGCTAGCAAAAGGGACAATAGTGTTATGAAGAACAACGTCTGGAGCTATAAAAATAAGATTTTAGCTGAAACTTCACACCTAAAAATGAATGAGGAATTGCTTAAAATTGACAAGTGGACCATAGAGGAAATTGACAAGCGAACGTACTATTTGATTGAAAAAATTAAGGAGTTATATCCGTATTACTCTGCAAACACTGGTGTAATGTCTAAGAAGGTGATTTACATTAAATCAAATACAACTCTAGCATCCGGTTTCTTAAACTTGGATAATGGTAGCGTAGAAATTGACGCTGGTTCCGAGCTGTACGTGATTGAAAATCCTGAACATTATCCGGAAGTAGAGGATCAAAGGCGTGAGTTATTAGAAGAACAAATAATAGCGGAAACCGAAAACGGGCTTGTTTTCGTTCGCCCTTATGTTTTTCATTCGAACAGAGCAAATTATACAGCCTTAAGCACAGCAGCTAGCCTTATTTTGCATAGCTCTCGCAATGGCTGGGAAAGCTGGACTGATGAAACTGGTACCCCCCTTGGTGACTTACCAGAGATTAGAGGCAAGTTTTCGTGAACTCAAGTAGTTATGACTCATCGCTGGGGTAGTTTACTTTGTGGTTATTACCAGCTGTGCTGGGGACAGAACATATGTGTTTGACCCAGATTGCAGCAATTGGTTTCAGCTAGTTGACATAATCCCTCAACTATCGTATGATCGTTGATGTGGGTTTAGGATCTAAGCCTTGTCTTGGTGGAGAACTGCCGCCGGACAAGGCTTCTCATTTTCCTCCTCCAGTTGAGATCGGGGAAGATTTATTATGCAGTTTGTTTTTCGATTATTAGTGAAATACTAACTTACGTTGATTGTATTATTTAGGAGGTTGCTGGATATGGAGAAAAGAAGTTCTCTGCAGGGGTACTTTTTTGTTGCAATTGCCGGAACCCTGTGGGGAATAGGTGGATTTTTTGTTACGAAAATGAGTGAGGCGGGGGCATCTTCCATGATGACCGCATTTGCCGGCCACTTTTTAGCACTTCCGCCTTTACTGTTCTATTTATTGGCAAAGAAGGGAATAGCTGGGCTGAAGATTTCAAAAAAGGGTCTAGTGGTCAGTATTTTATTAGGCGTTTTAACAAAAGGTATTTTCAAATTGGCATTGGATACAAGCATGATCTTAGTAGGGATCGCAACGTCTACAATTCTCATGTATCTGGCTCCGGTTTGGACAGCGATCATGGCAGTAGTATTTTTTAAAGAAAAACTGCGCAATTATCAAGTTTTCGCTCTGCTGCTCAATGTTCTTGGCTGTGCCCTTGTGGTAACAGGTGGAAGATTTACAGAAATAAATATTTCCGGGCTTGGCTTAACCTTGGGACTCGCCGCCGGCTTCCTCTACGGTCTGAGCACAATCTTGGGTAAAATTGGCATCAGCGAAGACGATTCGGCGACCATGGCTTTCTACATGTTAGTGTTCAGCTCCATCGCCATTGCCGTATTTGCTAAGCCGTGGGAGCATTTAGAGCTGTTTGCTAACAATTCGTTTTTACTGTGGGCAATCATGGGTGGTGGACTAAGCGGCGCTGTGGCCAATATTCTCTTCTTAACTGGGCTGTCTAAGGGTATCGATGCTTCCAAAGCAACAATCGTTGCTTCGGTTGAGGTTATTGTAGCAACACTAGCTGGGGTAGTTTTGTTAGGAGAGCAGATCAACCAGGTTGGCTACTTTGGTGTAATTGTTATGTTGGGATCGATTATTTTAATCAACCTCAATATTCCGAAGAGACACTGATAAAACTTTTAATGTGAAGGAGGATATTATGAAAAAATTCGTAAACGCTGTTGTTTACGGTCATGATGACGCGAGTGAAATTTTAGTTGAGAATGGTGTTATTAAAGCCATTGGTAAGGATCTAGGTCCAGCTGATGAGATTATTGATTTAGGCGGCAAATTAGTTACGCCTCCCTATGTCGACCCCCATCTCCATTTAGATTATGTCTACACTTTATCCGAACTTGGACAAGAAGGCGCTAGTTCAGGCACACTTTTTGAAGCAATTGAGCTGTGGCCAAAATTTAAGAAGACTTTAACCGTAGAAAGCGTGAAAAGACTTGCCCTGAAGGGAATTAAAGATGAGGTTTCCCATGGTGTCCAGCACATCCGCACCCATATCGATGTTACCGATCCAAAGTTCACTGCCCTAAAAGCCATGCTGGAGCTGCGGGAGGAATTAAAGGATATCGTGGAAATTCAAATTGTTGCCTTTCCGCAGCAGGGAATGTACACCTATAAGGGCGGTCGAGATTTAGTAGAAGAAGCTCTGAAAATGGGCGCTGATGTTGTTGGAGGGATACCTCATTATGAGCCGGCCAGAGAGTTTGGCGAAAGATCCATTCACGACACAGTTGAGCTAGCTCTGAAATACAATAGGCTGATTGACGTTCACTGCGACGAAACCGATGATCCCCAGTCCCGCTTTGTTGAACTGCTCAATGCCCTGGTGCTGCTGGAAGGCTATGGAGAAAAGACTACTGCCAGCCATACCTGTTCCTTTGGTTCAGCAGATAATTCTTACGCCTACCGAATGATTGATTTGTTTAAAAAGAGCAAGATGAACTTCATTGCTCCTGCAACTGAAAATGCGTATCTGCAGGGCCGCCACGATACTTATCCGAAGCGGCGGGGGCTTACCAGAGTCAAAGAATTCATTGAGAATGGAATCAATGTTGCATTTGCTCAGGATTCCATCAATGATCCCTGGTATCCGATGGGCAATGGCAATTTGATGAACGTCTTGGACAATGGCATCCACTTAGCCCAGATCATGTCACCAGAGCATATTGAGAAGAATCTGGATTTAATCACCTACAATGGCGCGCGCTGCTTACATATCCAGGATCGATATGGATTGGATGTTGGTAAAGATGCGAACTTTATCGTTCTTGACGGCGACAGCCCATTCGATGTAATAAGAAATCGGGCTGGTGTTCTGGCCTCCATTAGAAAAGGAGAATACCTATTTAAACAGAAGCCGGTAGAATACGAAGTTGAGCTCGATCTGGGTGTAGAATACTAATTAAAGTCCGCTAGCGCTGCGGCAGTAAAAAACCACAGCCTCTACCACTATAAGGAAGAGGTTTTTTAATTCTCAAAGTGAAGTTTTAGAATGAGTTAGTGATATTTTCTTCCTGAAATTGGAGGCGGAGATTGATGCTACTTGCTTGAGCAGGGTTTTCGCCAAATTGCAACCACAGGTTGCGTTTTTTTCAAGGCATGTTGGTAGTATGTAAACTTGTTGTTTGCTATAATTTAACTGCACAATGCTACCTTTTAGACGGGAGGAAAAGCAAATGACTTTAGGTGAGAAAATTTTTGAGCTTCGGAAAAGCAAGGGCTGGTCTCAAGAAGAGTTAGCGTCAAAGATTAGTGTGTCAAGGCAGTCCATTTCAAAGTGGGAAAGCAATACCGCCATGCCGGACATCAATCGCATTGTGGAACTGGCTGTGCTGTTTGGAGTGTCCACTGACTATTTACTCAAAGATGATCAAGAGCGGCCAAATCTAGACTTGCAGGTGGATCAAGGATTTCCTAACTTGGTTTCGCTGGAAGAAATGAATGAGTTCGTAACTAAGCAAGCAGCTGCAGGAAAGAGTATTGCCATCGGAGTTATGCTCTGCGTCCTCTCGCCTGTATTATTGATTTTATTGTCTGGTGGCACTTTACTAGGGGCTGCAATCGCGAATGGGATTGGCATGGTGACCTTGTTATCCATGGTTGCTGGGGGAGTGGCGATCTTTATTACAACTAGTGCAAAAATGCAGCGCTTCGAGTATATAGAAAAAGGTGATTTTCAGCTGGCTCCAGGTTTAGCAGGGATTATTAGGGAGAAGCAAGAGGCATATTCCAAAACATATGGACAGAATATGGCAATTGGCGTAGTATTGTTTATCCTGTGCAGTCTGCCGCTGATTACCGCCGGCATCTTCGGAGCTTCTGAAAGAGTATATGCATTTTTAACCGCGCTTCTACTGGTGATTCTCTCCATTGGCTTATTCTTTCTGATCACTACCAGCACCATCAATGGTAGTTTTCAAAAACTACTTCGCGAAGGCGAGTTTGCTCCGCGGGAGCAGGAAGACCAAAAAAGAATATCCCGCTTTGCTGGTTTCTACTGGCCGATTGTCGTTGCTGTTTATCTGGGTTGGAGTTTTTATACAGGCAATTGGGCCATCTCTTGGGTGGTTTGGCCTATTGCTGGACTGCTTTTTGGTGCCATTTCTTCCTTATTTCGGACTGTTGAATCCTAAGCGTGTGGTGTCCCATCTCCAGGATTGTTGTTTTTGTTAGAACATGGTAAGATAATTGTATAAAAAGACAGCATTTCCACCAAGATGGGCGGTTCTATCG
>DURM01000062.1 GCA_012837335.1 Bacillota bacterium | reverse complement strand
TTTCATCGAATATTGATTGCATAGAAGATCTCACCTCAGAGTACTTTGTACTCGTCCGAGCGGGACGGTGAGATCTTCTTCTTTTTTTCTAAGCCGATTTCCTGTCCTACAGTAACTTTACACTAAGAAACAAAAAAGGGAGCAATCGCTCCCCTGAAATCCTATTTAAACCTTGTAATTGCTGTCCTCACCAAGCCGCAATACCCGTCCTGCATGTTTGTATACTAAAAACGTAACAATGCTGTTGGCACAGGCTTTGATGAGATTAAAAGGTATAATGACAGGAATCAGCATATCAACCACTACTGCCCTATCTACTCCCATGAAGTGAACAGTAAAGATCAGGTTAAGCGGAATCATCATCAAAGTCATGGCGATGCTGCCGCAGACCAAAGCGATTATGGCACCTATCCTGGTGTGATTAAAGCGGTAAATTGCTCCTGCCACAACCACAAATGTGCCGGTTGCAATAATATGCATAATGATCCCGATCCAGCCGCTCTGAGCTGATACAGTCAACCCCTGCAGAATCGACACGGCAGCAGTCAGCAGTAAGCCGCTGATGGGTCCGAACAGAAATGTTCCGATCAAAATCGGCACATCAGCCATGTCATACTCTAAAAAGGGCGCTGATGCGAAAATCGGAAACCTTACTAAGTAAACCAGCACAATCGATATGGCTGTCAAGACAGCCATTTGAACCAGTTCTTTGGCTTTCATACTATCTGCTCCTTTTCACTGATATTGGGGCATCAAAAAAGCCCCTAAAAGATCAGGGGCAGAGGTAACAAGCACAGCAAATACACTGTATTGCGCTTCTCCCATCCGGACTTTACCGTCGGCACTGGATTCTAACCAGCTCAGCTTGCGCTCGCGGGCTTATCGGCTCTAAGGCCGCTTCACCGCCGGTGGGGAATTCCACCCCGCCCTGAAGCTTTTGACATTATTATATATGCAGTATGGGCATCAGTCAATGCCTGTTTGAGAAAAATATCACCTTATTCAAAGAATCCCAGAATAAAGACTCCTAACAGTACCATTCCAATAAAGAAATACTGCGGCTTAGTTAAGCGCTCCTTAAGAAACACTCTGCCTAAAATCACAGACACGATACTGTAGCATCCAATCATCGGTGCCACGATAACTGAATTTGTATCCAGGGCAAAAACATAGAAATACTGCCCCGCAGTTTCAAACACAGCAGCCAGAATCCGGTCTTTTTCATTGATCAGTTTAAAGCTGCTTTTCTTAAACCCAACAAGGTAAATAAAAACGGCCACCGCGCAGAATAGAAATGTCAGCTCATACGAAATTAGAGCTTCTTCTGGACTCATGAGCTTTGTAAGATAAACATCATCCAAAAATGTGCCCAAAGCATCAATTACCGCATACAGGATCGGAAAAGCGAGTGCAAGCGCGCCCATCTTGTATTTCCGATCTACGGCTTTCCCCTGCTGCTTCTGCTCTTCTTCGGCAAGATTGCGCTGAACCACACCGATCGCCACCAAACCTGCCGTAATCATGGAAACAGCCAACAGCTGCCAGCCATTCATCGTCTTGCCTAATACCAGAAACGCCAGTAATCCAGCTACTGCTCCTGAGGTATTGCTGACCGGTGAGTTAATTGAAACCTCAAGATATCTAAGTCCGACATAACCGATAGTCATGGACAGAATGTACATTGCGGATACCGGCAGATACTTAATTATGTTAACAGGATCGTACTGCCAGCCCATCTTATTCAGCTCGAATAAAGCCTGGATCCCCATAGCCAAACCAACCATTACTACAATCCGCAGATGGCTGTATCGATCATTCGGGTCAGTACCCTTTTTGTAGTAAGCGTCAGCGATTCCCCAAAGCAGAATTGATCCAAGTGCAGCTGTATACCACGTCAATTTTACCTCAATCTCCTCATCCAATATATTATAAACCATTTTATTGCAAACATTGTAATTATATCCTATCCTACTCTAATTGGCAAGGTGTTCTATCACAGGG
>DURM01000061.1 GCA_012837335.1 Bacillota bacterium | reverse complement strand
TTTTAACGGCTGCATCGCCATTCCTCCTTCCTATATCGATGGTTCGGTTTTCACTCGGAGTTTCCTGTTAACTGGAAGAAATCGGAAGGATTTTCTGCTGTTAAATTGAAAATAACAAAGCACAGCGCAATATTAATGAATCGTATGAAGATATTAAAAATCTATTTGAAGGAGGATTTAGGATGAAGAAATTGGCGAAGTTGGGGATTGTTCTATCTCTGGTCTGTATCCTTGTTGGTTACACCGGGGCTGCAGCTGGAGCAGAGTACTTATCGGGACTAGCAGCCCACTACAGTTTTGAACAGACTTTAGCCGACAGCACCGGCAAGTTCGCAGCCGGGCAGATAATTGGTTCCCGGATCGGACCAGTTCCCGGTGAAGTGGCTCCTGTGGATGCTGAATGGGAAATCGAATACCGTGACGGTCAGATCGGTTCTGCTGTCAGGCTGGACGGCAGTCAGGGAATTCTGCTTCCCAGCGGTTTGATCACCGGTAACACTTACACGATTTCATTATGGGTTAAACCGGAAACGATTACGACCTTTACACCAACCTTTTTTGGAGCAGCAGCCGGCAGCAGCTGGATCAGCGTAGTGCCGGCCGGTCCGATTGGGGATCAGACCATGATTTGGTCCGGTGAGAACTGGTATGATGGCATTACAGAGATGACCATTCCCACAGATGAATGGAGCCATCTTGTGGTCTGTGTTAATGCCGGCGATGTGAGAATGTATGTTAATGGGTTGGAGCGATTTAGAGGCATTGATTTCCCTGACGTTTTCAGTGGTGTAGAAGAAGCGGTGTTTACCCTGGGCGTCAACTGGTGGGACCCGCCTTTTGTAGGGCTCATCGATGAGCTGCGCATCTACGAGCGGGCTTTAAGCCCAACCGAAGTAGATAAGTTGTTTCGGCGGGCTCGGGAAGTTGTGCGTCCAAATCCGCCGGTATTCCGCGAGGTAAGCGTGCATGATCCGGTAGCAATAAAAGTGGACGGCACCTACTATACTTTTGGTTCGCATCTCGCTTCAGCTAAATCCGATGATTTGATCCAATGGCAGCAGCTGTCTACGAATGTGTCGAACCGCAATCGGATTGTACCCAATGCCCGGATTGAGCTGGCTGAATCACTGGAGTGGGCCAACACCGATACTACCTGGGCTAAAGGTATTATTGAATTGAATGATAAGTTTTATCTCTATTACAGTGTCAGTACCTGGGGAAGCCCCAGATCGGCAATTGCGCTGATGACCGCCGACCACATAGAAGGGCCGTACCAGTATCAAGGCATGATTATCAACTCCGGCATTCAAGGAGCAGCGCCGGGACAATCTTACAATCGAGCCATCCACCCAAATGCGATCGATCCGGATCTGTTTTTCGATACTGAAGGCAGGCTCTGGATGGTGTACGGCTCATATTTTGGCGGAATGCATATTTTAGAACTAGATCCGGAAACAGGCTGGCCCCTGCCGGATCAGGGGTATGGAAAGCGTTTGTGGGGCGGCAGCCAGGCGGCGATGGAAGGACCGCACATTGAGTATAACCCGGAAACTGGATATTACTACTTCTTTATTTCCTACGGAACCCTGGCTGCAGATGGCGGCTACAACATTAGAGTGGCCCGCTCGGAGAATCCCGATGGTCCCTATTTTGATCCCGCAGGTGGGGATATGATTCGGGCAACCGGAGCTTCGACTATGCTGTATGGCGCTAAGCTGGTGGGCAACTTCCTGTTTGCCGAATCGGATATAGGATATGTCTCGCCGGGACATAACTCCACTTACTACGACAAAGAGCTCGGGAAGTACTTTATCTTTTTCCATACCCGCTTTCCAGGAAGGGGCGAGTACCACAACCAGCGGGTGCATCTGCTGCTGATGAACACAGAGGACTGGCCGGTAATGGCACCGCACCGCTATGCCGGCGAGACACCGAGTCCATACCTGGTGGAAGATGTTGTCGGAGAATACCAATACGTAAACCACGGCCGCATTACTTCGGCGCGAATCACCAATTCTACCAAGGTTCTCCTGACCGGCGATGGCAGGGTTTCCGGCGCAGTGGAAGGAACGTGGGAGTTTACCGGTGATTACACAGTTACCATCACAATCGGTGATGAGAAGTATTACGGTGTCTTCTTGGAGCAGTGGGATTCAGGTTTACGCAAATGGGTTATGACTTTCAGTGCCCTTTCGAATAATAATGAGGCGATTTGGGGAAGCCAAATTGGAGGAGTGTATGATGAGGAGCAGAATTAAACTAAGCAAAAGATCTATTGCGCTTTTGGGGCTCTTTCTCTGCTGCCTGCTGTTAGCAGGGTGCATGCCTGGAGATAGTAAATACACGGAAGAACAGCCGGCAGGGTTTTTATCAGGAATTTGGCACGGATGGATTGCGCCGATCTCCTTGATTGTCGGCTTATTCCGCGATGGTGTTCGGGTTTATGAGGTTGTCAATACCGGATGGTGGTATGACTTCGGTTTTTACATCGCGATAATCAGCGGTTTTGGGGGAATATCGCTGTTCAGAAAGTAGTAAGGCGGCAGAAAGGGAACTGAAAGCGGGAGTCAGGAGGCAGAAAATGGCTGAGTATAAGATTGTTGTGACTCGAAATATACCCGGTGTAGACGAAGCTGCCAAGATTTTACCGCCCCAATGGCAGCTGTGGGTAAATCCCAGTGAACAGCCTTTAACCCGCGCGGAGCTGATCGAGAACGCGCGGGATGCGGCGGGAATTCTGGTGTGCGATGACCGGATTGGCGATGCAGAAATGGCTGAGCTCCCTAACCTAAAGGTTCTCAGCAACTATGGAGTAGGTTTAGATAACCTTGATTTGGAAGCTGCCAAAAAGCGGGGGATCGCGGTTAGAAATCTCCCGGATGAGGTAACTTACAGCACTGCTGAGCTGGCGATTGCCCTGATATTGGCCTGCATGCGGCGGCTTGGCGAGGCGGATCGGCTGGTTAGAAGCACTAATCCTTTTCGCTGGAAACCAACGATTGTGATCGGCCGAAACCTGAGGGGCAAAACCTTAGGCATTATCGGATTTGGGCGCATTGGGCAGAAAACCGCTGAAATTGCTAAAGCCTTTGAGATGAAGATCATCTATTACAACCGCAGCCGCAAATTGGAAGCGGAGCAGCGTTTGAATGCCGAGTATTATCCCTTGGATCAGCTCCTTAAGACTGCTGATGTGGTTTCGATCCACATCCCAGGCGGTCCAGAAACAAGGCATCTAATTGGCGCTGAGCAGCTTCGGATGATGAAACCGGAAGCAGTTTTAGTCAATACCGGCCGAGGCACCGTGATTGATGAGGCGGCTTTGACCGAAGCTTTAAAGAATCAGCAGATTGCTGCGGCTGGTTTAGATGTTTATGAAAATGAACCCCGTGTAACAGAAGAGTTGATCAAGCTGCCAAATGTAATCTTAACACCTCATGTCGGGACTACAACCTGGGAAACTCGCTATGCCATGACCGCTCAAGCAATGCAGAATATCTATGACGAATTGGTAAAGGACTCTAAATAGGAAAGTACTAATCAGCTCCCTGACGATGCAGTACTATCGGCAGGGAGCTGCCTAGTGTAATGTGGCCTGTGGTGACAGTGCAGCGCCGCCCCAACAGTTTGACACCGGTCTCGGATGCTTCAGTCATGGCCTGGGCAAAGGCAGGATCAATATGGCTGGCGGCGGTAATATAGTCAGCGTCGCTGCGCTGCAGCACAAACAATACAGCCGTTTGATATTTGCCGGAGGCTGTTAACTCTGCCAGGGTTTCCAGATGTTTGCGTCCCCTGAGTGTCACCGCATCGGGAAACATGCCTCTGCCGTTTTCCACAAGAGTGACGCTTTTTACTTCCAGCAGCAGAAGCTGATCGTCCTGTTCTAAAAGAAAATCAAAGCGGTGGCGGCCAACAGGATATTCGCTCCGGACAAAGGTCCAGGCAGCCAGCTCCTCAATCGCTTTCTGCTTAAGCGCTGTTTTGATCAGCTCATTGGGCAGAGTTGATACAAGGGATACGACGGAATGGTTGTCCGCTTCTACCAGGACAGCAGACCATTTTGTTTTACGCTTGGGATTGGCGCTAGGGCGGAGCCAGATGCGGCTGTCAGGCACCAGCAGTTCCCGGAGTCGGCCGGGATCAGCGAGATGCGCTTCGACAGTTTCCGGTGAGTTTTTATCTAATCGGCATTGTATCACGAACCGGTTCAATCTCTGCACAAAGTAAGCTTCTACTAAATCTCCCAATGGTAATCTAATCAAAAGTTTTTCGCTCCTTTTCGGTTTAAAATCAAGGAGGTATAGATGATGGCACTCCTCGGAGGATTCATAGTTCCCCATCCACCTTTGATCATCCCTGAGATTGGACGGGGACAAGAAAAAGCTGTTCAGTCAACAATCTCTGCGTTCCACATGGCTGCACAAATGATTGCCGAGCTTAAGCCCGATACAATTGTGATCACCACACCCCATTCAGTGCTTTACGCTGATTATCTTCATATTTCACCGGGCAGTGGGGCATCAGGGGACTTCGGCAGGTTTGGTCACCCAGAGGTGCATTTAGACGCTGCCTATGACCGAGAGTTTGTGGAACACCTGGTGAGTCTATGCGAAACGAAGGAGATTTCTGCCGGAACCATGGGTGAGCGGGATCCCCGCTTAGACCACGGCAGTATGATTCCCCTCTACTTTATAGACCAATATTATCATAATTACAAGATTGTGCGGATCTCAATTTCTGGACTGCCTTTCCTCACTCACTACCAGTTTGGCAAGTTGATTGCCCAGGCAGCTGCCGATCTGAAACGGCGGGTTGTGGTTGTGGCCAGCGGCGATTTATCCCATAAACTTACCCATGATGGTCCTTACGGATTTACTGAAGAAGGTCCCTGCTTTGACAAGCAGGTTACAGAAGCGATGCAGACCGGAAACTTTGGTGAGTTTCTTAAGTTTGACGAACGATTCTGCCGGGATGCCGCTGAGTGCGGTCTGCGGTCGTTTATTATTCTAGCGGGAGCTTTGGATGGACTGGCAGTTGAGCCTCAGCTGCTGTCCTATGAAGGACCTTATGGGGTGGGCTACGCTGTGGCTGCTTATCAGGTTGTGGGCAGAGATCCGCAGCGCAGATTCGATCAGATTCTGCGTGTTGACAGTGAAGGTGAAGATGAATATGTGCGGTTAGCCCGCATGTCTTTGGAGCATTATGTAAAGCACCGCAGCATCCTGCCTCGTCCTGAGGGACTCAGTTCTGAGTTAGTAAGGAGCAGGGCAGGAGTGTTTGTGTCACTGCATATCGGTGGTCAGCTGCGGGGCTGTATCGGCACAATCAAGCCGGCAGCAGCATGCGTTGCTGATGAAATAATCCGCAACGCGGTCAGCGCTGGTAGAGAAGATCCGCGTTTCCCTCCGGTGCGCGTCGATGAACTTCCTTATCTTGAGTACAGCGTTGATGTGTTGGGTGAGGAAGAACCAGTATCTTCTCCGGCGGAATTAGATCCTAAGCGCTATGGTGTAATAGTAAGTTCAGGAGGCAGGCGGGGACTGCTGCTGCCAAACCTCGACGGTGTGGATACAGTGGCGCAGCAGCTGGGCATCGCGCTGCAGAAAGCGGGAATCGCTCCCAATGAGCAGTATCAGATTGCTCGTTTTGAGGTGGTGCGGCATCAGTGAGCAGGATAACTTGTTCGATCTGTCCTCACCACTGCGCTCTGGCTCCGGGCCAGATAGGCTTATGCCGCGCCCGCGGCAATGTCGATGGTAAAGTTACGGCGGTAAATTACGGCTTAGTAACTGCTGCTGCCTTAGATCCGATCGAGAAAAAGCCCCTGTACCATTTTTATCCCAGCAGCATGATTCTGTCGCTGGGCAGCTTCGGCTGTAATCTCCACTGTCCGTTTTGCCAAAATTTCGAGATAGCTGCGGTAAGCAGAGAACAAACTCAGGTGCAAAGCCTAGCTCCGGAACACGCAGTAGAGCTGGCGGAGACATTAAAGAACAGAGGCAATATCGGCCTAGCCTACACCTATAATGAGCCTCTGGTTGGGTACGAATATGTGTATGACTGCTCAGTTCTGGCTAAAAAGCGGGGTTTAAAAAATGTGCTGGTAAGCAATGGTTTTTGCTGCCGTGAACCCTTGGCAGAACTGCTGCCCCTGATTGATGCGGTTAATTTTGATTTGAAAGCATTTAATGATCAGTTTTACCAAAAAATTGGCGGTGATTTGGAGACGGTAAAAGCGTCGATTGAGCTTGCCGCCGGACAGACCCATCTGGAGGTTACGACCTTAATTATACCCGGAGAAAATGACAGCGAAGAGGAAATAAGGGAGCTGGCTCGGTGGCTGGCAAGCATTCGCCGCGACATTCCGCTGCATCTGAGCCGTTTTTTCCCCCGGCATAAATACGCCGATCGCAATCCCACCGATGTTATGCGTTTAAAGCGTCTGGCTGAAACTGCCCGCAGTGAACTGGAACATGTTTATTTGGGCAATGTATAAAAATACCAAGGCTCGGGTGTGCCTTGGTATACTTAATTATATTATACTACAGCAGAGCTTGTCCGGGCTGCCAGTTAGCTGGGCATAAGCCGCCAGCCTGCAGTGCTTGGAGCACTCTTAAGGTTTCGTCTACATTGCGCCCGATATTGTTGTGATGCACTACGGAGTAGACCAATTCGCCATCAGGATTAATAATGAATAATCCACGGAGTGCAATTCCTTCTTCTTCAATCAGGACGCCGTATGCGCGGGACGCTTTGTGGTTTGTGTCGGCCGCGAGAGGGTAGTTGAGTGTCCCTAAACCATTTTCGGATCGAGGAGTGTTGATCCAAGCGCGGTGGGTATAAATGGTGTCTGTAGATACGCCGATAACTTCTGCGTTGAGGGATTTAAAGTCATTGTAGCGGTCGCTGAACGCGGTGATCTCGGTTGGGCATACAAAGGTGAAGTCCATCGGATAGAAGAAGAGTACTGTCCATTTGCCATTTTTCATGTTTTCTGCGAGGCTGACGCGTCCAAACTCCTTATTGGGAAGAACCGCCTCAAGCTCGAATTCAGGAGCTGCTTTCCCCACCATTCGATTAACTGCCATATGTATCTACCTCCAACTTTTTACTTGATAAACAAATTATAGTCGATTCCAGCAATCTTGTCAATAATGATTATCGTTATCGTCAAATGAACAGAGTTAAAGCAGGACTTTGTTCAGACATGACGAAACTACCTGATAATTTATGGCTTGTAGTGATAGAGGCGAGAAGGGTAACAGCAGGGGGGATTTGATGGGTGACGAGTTAATTCTAGCAGCGCAGGAACTGCTCAAAAACTTCCGAGGTACTACCTATGCTTTTGGGAGTGGAGCGCTGGATCAAGTCGGCGTGTACACGTCCCAGCTGGGCAAGAGCGCGCTGGTGGTAGGGAATACCGGTAAAACCAGGGTTGTGGTTGAGGAGGTTATCCAATCCCTTAACCACCATGGTATTGATGTAATCAAAGCTGTCCCTGGTGCGCAGCCGAACACTCCTGCGCAGGATGTTTACCGGATTGCGGATGAGATTAGGGATACTCAACCTGATGTGCTTGTGGCAGTTGGCGGAGGCAGTACGATTGACGCAGTAAAAGCTGCGGCGGCGCTGGCTGTTTTAGGCGGAGATGTCGAGCGCTTTTTCGGCACCGGCTTGGTAAGCGCAGCCCTTAAGCAGCATACAGCTCAGTTGCCTCCGATTATTGCTGTGGCAACCGCAGCCAGCTCGGGGGCGCATTTAACTAAGTACTCCAATATTACGGATACTCAAACCGGACAGAAGAAGCTGATTGTCGATCAGGCTCTGGTTCCGGTCAGAGCTGTCTTTGATTATGGGGTGACCGCTTCCGTCAGCCGCGATGTTACGATTGATGGTATACTTGATGGCATCAGTCATCTTACTGAGGTGTTTATAGGTGTGAATGAAGATCAGTATCCGCTGGTGGAGCGATTAATTACGGTGGGTCTGCCGCTTCTGCTCGAATTTGCTCCCCAAGTTATTATGCATCCAAATGATAGTGAGGGCAGAACCGCGGTGGGTCTAGGCACAGATTTAGGCGGGTTTGCTATCATGATCGGCGGTACGAATGGAGCGCATTTAAACAGCTTTTCGCTGGTGGATATTGCCAGCCATGGACGAGCATGTGGACTGCTCAATCCATATTATGCTGTTTTATTTGCGGAAGCTGTGGAGCCTCAGCTGCGTCTCTTGGGTATAATCTATTCCATGTACGGTTTTATCCGTCAAGAACTGGATGCTTTATCAGGGCGGGAGCTGGCCTTGGCAGTAGGGGCGGGTATGCAGGAGTTTATGCGGAGTATTGGAGCGCCAACAGCCCTTAACCAGCTGCCGAACTACACCAGGGAGCACCGCAAGCGGGCTCTTATGGCTGCACAAGATCCGCAGTTAGAGATGAAACTGCAGAATATGCCGATTCCGATTACTGCGGAGATGGTTAATGGCGCTGTAGGTTCTGTTTTGCAGGCTGCCGAAGCAGGAAGATTAGATTTGGTGGAAACTTTACAGGTATAAAAAAGAGTGCGTTGGGGCGGCGTTCCAATAAAAATTGATTTTTACTGCTTCCTTTGTTAAATTTAAAAGAGCGGCTGTTCAAGTAGACTTTAAAACCTGCAAATGATATCATATTTTATGTGAAGTTATATCAAATATTATTAATAAAGGATCTGAATAGAATGAAGGTTAATCATCAAGAAACGGAATATGAGGAGGTTAAAATCCCGACAGAGATCGAAACAGAGAAAAAAGCTAAAAAAGAAGTTAAGTTAGCCTTGGACCTTGTGGAACGCGGCGATGATTCCGGCAGTTTCGGCCGGGACGGTCGGGTTACAAAAGATCTGCCTCCCGGAGTGAGTTCCAAACTGCTGTACCGCGATGTAGTGCGAATCGCTTGGCCATCGTTTATTGAGTTTACCTTAACCCAGCTTACCTCCATGGTTGACATGATGATGGTAGGGCAGTTGGGCCCGTGGGCAATTGCAGCAGTTGGTTTAACAAATCAGCCGAAGTTCCTGATGGGCACCATGTTTATGGCGATGAATGTGGGTGCCACCGCTCTAATTGCTAGGGCGAAGGGAGCTGGCGATCAGAAGCGCGCCAACTTGATTCTCCGTCAGGCGATCCTGCTGACGGCGGTGTTATCCGCAGCAGCTTCGGTGCTCGGCTTTATATATGCTGAGCCCCTGATTAAGTTCATGGGAGCGGTCGATGAGCAGACTTTAGCTGGTGGAACAATTTATCTGCAAATTCAAATGGTAGGTATGGTGGTTTTCGCCCTAACCAGTACTTTTACAGCTGCCCTCAGGGGAGTGGGCAATTCTCGCATAGCGATGACCTATAACCTAATTGCAAATTTGGTTAATGTTGTATTCAATTACTGCCTCATCTTTGGGCATTTCGGATTCCCAAGATTGGAAGTGGCGGGAGCATCACTGGCTACGGTAATTGGCCAAACTGCTGCTTTCATTATGGCTTTAGCTGTTGTTCTCCGGGGCAAGCACTATATCCATCTGCAGCTGCGGGAAGGATTTAGGCCTCACTTTGAGGCGATTAAAGGAATTATCAACATCGGTATTCCTGCCATGATTGAGCAGCTGGTGATGCGCGCTGGTATGATTATCTACGTCAAAACCGTAGCCAGTTTAGGAACTGTGGCCTATGCAACCCACCAAATTGGGATGAATATTCAGGCAATGTCTTTCATGAATGGCCAAGCCTTTGCGGTGTCAGCCACCTCGCTGGTCGGCCAGAGCCTGGGTAAGAAACGTCCGGATATGGCCCAAGCATATGCTCGGCGCACGCGCCAGTTAGGCATGAGCGTATCGATAGTGCTGGGACTAACCTTCTTTTTCTTGGGCAGATCGATTGTATCTTTGTATACAAATGAGGCAGAAGTAATTGCGATGGGAGCGCAGATCCTGCAGCTGGTTGCTTTGGTCCAGCCGTTCCAGTCATCGCAGTTTATTCTGGCCGGTGCGTTAAGAGGCGCTGGAGATACACGGGCAACCGCGATAATCACGTTCCTGACTGTACTGCTGGTTCGTCCAACCCTGGCAATCGTCAGCATCAACTTTCTCGGCTGGGGATTGATGGGAGCTTGGATTGCTCTGGTAGCGGATCAGGTCCTGCGTTCTACGCTAGTTTTGCTGCGCTATAATTCCGGTAAATGGAAGAGCATCAGAGTTTAAAACCAATGCAATGGGAGGGCACCATGTTTAAAATCAACGCACAAACAAGATTAGTGTTAGGAGCACTGCTCCTGGCAATAGGACTAGTTTTACCAACTGTTTTCCATTCCTTTGGCTTAGCGGGACAGGTATTTCTGCCGATGCACATTCCCGTACTGCTGGCCGGGTTTATCCTCGGCTGGAAATATGGCGCCGCCATCGGCTTTCTTGTACCACTGCTGACTGCTGGCGTAATTACCCCGGGTATGCCGCCGCTCTTTCCAGTTGGCTTGGGTATGGCCTTTGAGCTTGCCGCATATGGCCTCTTAACGGGGCTGCTGGCGCAGCGGTTGAATATGTTTGCTGCTTTAGTGATCGCAATGGTGGGCGGCAGATTAGTAATGGGTATTGCCAATGCTGTTTTGTTCGGTATGGCGGAGTGGGCGTATTCTTTTCAGACTTTTATTGCCGGCGCTTTTGTCACAGCGCTGCCCGGTATAATTGTTCAGTTGATCTTGGTTCCGGCAATTTTAGCAGCGCTGAAAAGAGCGCGGGTTTTTAGGAGATTTTAAGAACGATGAGCAAACGCTATAAAGAGCTGGTTCAGCAGCTGGAACAGTGTTTGGAGCATAATCGGCTGGTGATCGCGGCTATTGATGGACCGAGCGGATCAGGTAAAACCGTGTTGGCGGAGAAACTACGGCAGCATTTTGATGCTAATGTCTTTCACATGGATGATTTTTTTCTCCGTCCTGAACAGCGAACAAAAGCAAGGCTTCAGGAGCCTGGCGGTAATATCGATTATGAACGCTTTAAGGCAGAAGTGCTGGATTGGATTGGCAGCGGTGAGCCTTTTGCGTACCAGATCTATGACTGCGCGGTTGAGCAGCTCACCGATTACGTCCATGTTCTACCGCGGCGCTTGAATATTGTCGAGGGTGTATACAGCATGCACCCTGCTTTAATTGACAGCTACGATATCAAGATCTACCTAACTGTTGGTCGTAATGTACAGCTTGAGCGCATTCGGCTGCGCAGCGGTGAGCGGATGCTGAAACGCTTTGTTGAGGAATGGATTCCACTGGAAGACCACTATTTTCAGACCTTTAACCCAGCCAAGCTGGCTGATTTTGTTCTTGATAACAATTAACAGGTTTTACCATTACGCTTGCCCCTGAGTTTTTGATAGTTCCTGCGTATAATATTAAAGCTGCAGTATTAAAAGCATTTATACCAGGGAAAGGGGATGGAATGGTGAAACGTACATATCAAGTTCTGCTGCTGGCAGTGGTGGTGTTTTTGAGCGGCTGCCTAACTGGCGGTGGCGATAAGGCAGCGATTGAGCAGAATATAACAGCGATGCAGGCTGCCGCAAGTACTGCTGATGTAGAGGCGATTCTCAGCAATTCAATCAGCGCAGCTCTCTATGTTACCCATAACGATCAAGAGCTTCTCAGCGTTGTGACTAGGTTCAGCAAAAACAATCTGTTTGATTTCCTAAGCAGCGCTGAAAATATCGGCGTAGAGACTCACGAACTGTGGCAGAATATAGCTGAATCCGGGCTAATTGAAATTAACGGCTCGCTGGGAACAGCCGTAAGCAACTGGAGCAGCCGGATGGCTCTCACAATAAACGGCACCCGGTATGAGCAGGAGTTTTCCGCAAGTGTGATTACACGCTGGCAAAAACATAATAATGTCTGGCTGTTTACCGGAATTGAAATTAGAATTGATGGTTGGACCCAAACTGCATAGTTTGGGTCTTTTCTCTAGACCCAAATGCGCAAAACTGGTATAATAGCTAGCGTTAGGGGGAATCAAAGTGCGTGATCCAAGAATTCAAACTTTGGCTGAGAACCTGATTAACTATTCGTGCGAACTGCAGCCGGGCGAAAAAGTCCTGATTGAATGCACCGGCGTGGAGACTGATTTGGTGACTGCTTTGATAGAAGCAGCATATCAAGCTGGTGGACTGCCATTTGTGAAACTTAATAACGCAGAGGTCAATCGTTCGCTGCTGATGCAGGCAGAAGCCGAGCAGCTGGCCTTAGCGGCTAAGTATGATGCCGGCTTGATGCAGGAGATGGATGCTTATATCGGTTTTCGCAGCGACAAAAACAGCAGTGAGCTCTCGGATGTGCCGCCGGAAAAACAGCAGCTGTATCAGATGCACTACAGTCAACCGGTGCATGGAAAAATCCGGGTTCCGCACACCAAGTGGGTAGTGCTGCGCTATCCTTCGCCGGCAATGGCCCAGATGGCGGAGATGAGCACAGCCGCGTTTGAAGACTTTTATTTCCGCGTCTGTAACCTTGATTATGCCAAACTTTCCAAAGCGATGGATGCGTTAGTGGACCTAATGGACCGCACTGATCAGGTGCGAATTGTCGGGCCGGGCACCGACCTGACCTTTTCTATTAAAGGTATTCCTACCATCAAGTGCGATGGACGCTTAAATATTCCGGACGGCGAAGTATTCACGGCTCCAGTAAGAGACTCTGTGAATGGAATGCTGACTTACAATACTCCGGCATTGTATCAGGGAACCACATTTACGAACGTGCGGTTTGAATTTGAAAACGGCAAGATTGTAAAAGCCACCGCAGACAGCCATGTTGAGCGTTTGAATAGTATCCTTGATACTGATGAAGGCGCCCGCTATATCGGCGAGTTTGCCATTGGGGTCAATCCCTTTATTCTCAAGCCCATGAAGGATACTTTGTTCGACGAAAAAATCGCCGGAAGTTTCCATTTCACTCCCGGGTCCTGCTATGATGAAGCTCCAAACGGAAATGATTCCAGTGTTCACTGGGATTTAGTTAACATCCAGCGAGCTGATTTTGGTGGAGGAGAAATGCACTTCGATGGCGTATTAATCAGAAAGGACGGTCTTTTTGTCCTTGATGAATTAAAGGATTTAAATCCTGACGCTTTTTCTGAGGAAAAGGCTTGACATTAAACTAAAGACCTGCTATACTTTTAAATTGTCGGGCGGATTTTTCGCCGGCAAGCGGTAGTAGCTCAATTGGTAGAGCATCGCGTTGCCATCGCGAAGGTTGCGAGTTCGAGTCTCGTCTACCGCTCCAGTGCCGATGTAGCTCAGCAGGTAGAGCACTTCCATGGTAAGGAAGGGGTCACCGGTTCGAGTCCGGTCATCGGCTCCAGCTTCTATGCGGAAGTGGCGGAATTGGCAGACGCGCAAGGTTGAGGGCCTTGTGGGAGCAATCCTGTAAGGGTTCAAGTCCCTTCTTCCGCACCAATTTCATATGGAACCGTGGTGTAGATGGTCAACACGCCGGCCTGTCACGCCGGAGATCGCGGGTTCGAGTCCCGTCGGTTCCGCCATTTTTTTTGTTCTTTTTTG
>DURM01000060.1 GCA_012837335.1 Bacillota bacterium | reverse complement strand
TTCAATCTGCTCCAGGCGCTCCCTGCGCCTGGCAGCGAGGATAACAATCGCTTTTTCGGAAGCTGCCTGGTAGGCAATCTGCTCGCCCAGTCCGCTGGAAGCGCCGGTAATCAAGACGATTTTATCCTGCAAGCTCCGGTTGGTGCGGCCCATAAGATCACCCATTGCTGAGTTTTCCGTATTTCTCCGCGATCTTAACCAGTACAGCGGTGCAGTCATCCATCGCCTGCACGCATGCGTATTCGAATTTCGAGTGATGGTTGTGGCTGCCTGTTCCTAAATTCGGGCAGGGCAGTCCCATAAATGAGAGACGAGCACCGTCTGTACCGCCGCGGATCGGAATGCTGTAGGGCTGGCCGCCTACTTCCTTGACTGCTTCAAAGGCGGTTTCAATTAAATGCCAGTGGGGCTTGATCTCTTCAACCATATTGTAATAGGAATCAGTTATCTCTATGGTTACAGTGCTTTCGCCGTATTTCTCGTTCAACCAATCGGCGATGCGCTCCATTTGCGCTTTTTTAGCTTCAAACTTGTCGCGGTCATGGTCCCGAATAATATATGTTAGCGATGCTTCCTCCACGATGCCCTTCAGGTCAATCAGATGGTAAAAGCCTTCATAACCCTCAGTATGCTCCGGCCGTTCTACTGCAGGAAGCAGACTGTTAAACTCCATGGCAATCAAGGAAGCGTTTTTCATCTGGTTTTTAGCGGTGCCTGGATGGATGTTTTTACCTTTAATGGTAACCTTGGCGGTAGCGGCGTTAAAGTTTTCATATTCCACTTCGCCGAAAGCTCCGCCATCGACTGTATAGGCAAAATCAGCGCCAAAGCCCGCAACATCGAAGCGATCAGCACCGCGGCCAATTTCTTCATCGGGAGTGAAACCGATCTTAATGGTGCCGTGCTTAATCTCGGGATTACTAAGCAGGATTTCCGCCATGGTCATAATCTCGGCTATTCCGGCCCTGTTGTCGGCTCCTAAAAGGGTGGTCCCGTCAGTAACTACCAGATCGTGACCTACATAGTTTTTTAAGGATGGGTATTGATCGGGGCTGAGGATGAGACCCTGCTCCGGATTAAGGACGATATCGCCACCATCGTAGTTTTCTACCACTCTGGGCTTGATGTTTTCAAACGGCACATCCCGCACTACATCCATATGGGCGATAAAGCCGATCACGGGTCCATCCCAGTTTTCAATATTCGCTTCAATGGTGCCGTAGACATATCCATGCTCATCCATATGGGCATCCTTGATTCCCAGTTCAAGCATTTCTTTAACTAAAGCGCGGCCGAATTCCAGCTGTTCCGGTGTGCTGGGACAAGTTTCGCTGGTGCTGTCGGATGCCGCTGCATATTCAGCGTACTTGATCAGTCTTTCGTAAGCTCGCATCTATCTGCCTCCTAAACCAAAATAACGTTATCTTATTGTTCGAGGAAAGCGATTGGTTACCTGCCAGCAGTGTATTTTTTTGGGAATCTCTAGTTTGGCCGAAACCACAATTCTGAACCGATTGATGAGATCTAATGAGCCGATTCTCCATAAGGAGCATCGGCTCTTCGAAAGGTGGATGAGGTTATGCGAGAGCATTGGTGATCAGTCTGCCCATTTCGCGGCAGCCGACCAGCTTCATACCGGGACTCATAATGTCCCCTGTGCGAAAACCGGCGTCAAGGACTGCGGTTACCGCATTTTCAATGGCTTGAGCTTCTATTTCTAAATTAAAGGAATATCTAAGCATCATTGCCGCCGAAAGTATTGTTGCAATCGGATTAGCTTTGTCCTGACCGGCGATATCCGGCGCTGAGCCGTGAATTGGCTCATACATTCCCAGTCCGCCTTGGCCGAGGCTGGCAGATGGCAGCATGCCGATGGAGCCGGTAATCATGCTCGCCTCATCCGACAGGATGTCTCCAAACATATTAGTGGTGACGATAACATCAAACTGGTGGGGATCCCGGATCAGCTGCATGGATGCGTTGTCGACATAAAGATGATTCAGCTCCACATCCGGATAATCCTCAGCTACTTTGATCACTACCGAACGCCACAAGCGGGAACTTTCCAGCACATTGGCTTTATCTACGTTGGTAACCCGCTTGTTCCTTTTTAAGGCAATCTCAAAAGCGGTGCGGGTGATCCGCTCTACTTCCATTATGCTGTATGCTTCAGTGTCATAGGCTTCTTCACCGTGAGGACCCTGGCGGCGGCCGCTGTCGCCGAAATAGATACCACCAGTCAGCTCACGCACTACCATAATGTCGATCCCATCGCCGATGATATCCGATCGGAGGGGACAGGCATCTTTTAAGGCGCTGTGGAGTACCGCTGGGCGCAGGTTGGCGTAAAGGCCGAGTTTTCCCCGCAGTCCCAATAATGCCTGCTCGGGGCGGATCGGACCGGTGAGGTCTTCCCATTTTGGTCCACCGACTGCTCCCAGAAGCACTGAGTCGCTGGCAAGGCAGCCGGCTAAAGTTTCTTCAGGAAGCGGCTCTCCCAGCTGATCAATGGCTGCGCCGCCGACCAAATACTCTTTAAACTCAAAGCTGTGGCCGTAGAGTTCACCTATTTTATTGAAAACAGCGCAGGTCTGCTCAATTACCTCTGGACCAATGCCATCGCCAGGTAAAGTTGCAATCACAAACTTCATCTAAGTCTACTCCTTCTGCTCTTTGATATAGCGCAGCAAACCACCCGCTGCGATCAAATCCTGCATAAACTCAGGAAATGGCTCCGCCCGGTAAGTTTCACCGCGGGTTTGGTTGACGATTTCGCCGGTATTAAAATCTACAGCCAGGACATCGCCTGCTTGAACTTTCTCGACGGCCTCGAGACATTCCAAAATCGGCAGTCCGATGTTGAGCGAGTTGCGGTAAAAGATGCGGGCAAAGGTAGCGGCGATTACGACCGAAATACCTGCTGCTTTGATTGCTAGGGGCGCGTGCTCCCTCGATGAGCCGCAGCCAAAGTTCTTTCCGGCTACGATAATATCTCCTGCCTGAACTTTTTGAATAAACGCTTTGTCAATGTCCTCCATGCAGTGCTGCGCCAGCTCCTGCGGGTCAGAGGTGTTTAAATACCGAGCCGGGATAATTACATCAGTATCAACATTGTCACCGTATTTAAAAACTGCGCCTTTGACATTCATGAAACCACCTCCAAGTCAGCGATTTCCTCCGGACTGGTGATTCTGCCGGTAAGGGCAGAAGCAGCAGCTACTGCCGGGCTGGCCAGATAGACCTCCGATTCGGGGTGGCCCATGCGCCCAACGAAATTGCGGTTGGTAGTGGCCACAGCCCGCTCTCCAGCAGCCAAAATGCCCATATGTCCGCCCAGACATGGACCGCAGGTGGGCGTGCTGACTACAGCGCCGGCTTCGATCAGCTGTTCGATCAGCCCTTCCCGCAGCGCTTGGAGATAGATCTTCTGGGTAGCCGGGAACACAATTACCCGCACTCCTGTGGCGATTTTCCTGCCTTTTAGAATTCCAGCTGCAGTCCTAATATCTTCGATGCGTCCATTGGTGCAGGAACCGATTACTACCTGATCGATTTTGATATCCCCAACCTCATCAATGGTGCGGGTATTATCAGGAAGGTGGGGAAACGCCAGGGTAGGACGCACCTTGCTTAAATCAATGGTGTATTCCGCTTCATATTCAGCGTCAGGATCAGCCTCATAAACTGTACACGGTCTGGTAGAATGTTCCTTGACATAGGCCAAAGTCTTGTCATCTACCGGGAAAATACCGTTTTTAGCTCCTGCTTCAATGGCCATGTTAGCCATGGTAAACCTAGAATCCATGGATAAATGAGCAATACCATCACCCACAAACTCCATGGAGCGGTAGAGGGCGCCGTCAACACCGATCAGGCCGATGATGTGGAGAATAATATCCTTGCCGCTGACCCATTTTCCGGGTTTGCCGGTGAGTGTAAACTTGATTGCTGCCGGCACTTTAAACCAGGCTTTGCCCGTGGCCATCGCGGCAGCCATATCCGTACTGCCGATTCCTGTTGAAAAAGCGCCTAAGGCACCATAAGTGCAGGTGTGGGAATCAGCGCCGATAATAACATCGCCCGGAACTGCCAGGCCTTTTTCGGGTATCAGGGCGTGCTCAATGCCCATTTCACCGACTTCAAAATAGTTCTCGATCTCTTTCTCATGGGCAAATTCTCGGATGTATTTGCACTGCTCCGCAGCTTTAATATCCTTATTCGGAGTAAAATGATCCGGAACGATTGCGATTTTTTGTTTATCAAACACTTGATCAAAGCCCATTTTGCGAAACTCATTCACCGCCACGGGCGTTGTAATGTCGTTGCCGAGCACCAGATCAAGATCGGCCATGATTAACTGCCCGGCTTTAACTTCCGAAAGACCAGCGTGCGCAGCCAATATCTTCTGCGTCATGGTCATTGCCATTTCATTACCTCCCAGCGTTACATATAAATGCGCATCTTTTCTTCCATATCCTTCAGCAGCTTGTGCTCCATTGAGTCCACTAGAGCAATCCAGCTTGCTTCAATAATGTCCGTGGAAACACCCACAGTGGTCCAGGAATCGGTGCCGTCAGTCGAATCAATTAATACCCGCACTTTAGATGCAGTAGCAGTCTTGGTATCCAGAACCCGCACTTTATAGTCGGTTAAATGAACTTTCTTCAGTTCCGGATAGAACACTTCTAAAGCTTTCCTTAGAGCACGATCGAGTGCGTGGACCGGTCCCGCTCCGTCAGCAGCAGTGATTTCTTCCTGTCCATCTACTTCCAGCTTTACCATGGCACTGGAGCTGCAGCTGCCGTTGATATTGCTGTCCCCGATAATCCTAAAGTAGATTAGATTGAAGAAGGGACGGTATTTGCCGAGGTGCTTGCGGACCAAGAGTCTAAAGCTGCTTTCTGCGCCTTCAAATTGATAGCCCTCGTGCTCCAGTTCTTTGAGCTTATTGATCAGCTCTTCCGTTTCCACCGAATCTTTAGTCAGGGAAGGATCCACTGTCTGCAGTTTGGCAAGAATGGTGCTGCGCCCTGCTACCTCAGACATGAGCAGGCGGCGCTCGTTGCCGATCAGCTTGGGATCAATATGCTCAAAGGAGCGGGAGGCTTTGTTGACTCCGTCGATGTGCATGCCGCCTTTGTGGGCAAAGGCACTTTTGCCTACATAGGGATCCCGCTCATTAAATTGGACATTGGCGATTTCAGCGATCGTGCGGGCGGTGAGGGTAAGTTTTTCCATCTGCTCCGGTGGAATGCACCGATACCCGGATTTCAGCTGCAGATTCGGGATAATGGTGCACAGATTAGCGTTGCCGCACCGCTCGCCAAAGCCGTTGATTGTACCCTGAACATGGACTGCGCCGGCCTCTACAGCCATGATGGAGTTGGCCGCAGCCATTCCACCGTCATTGTGGGCGTGAATACCTACATCTACGCCATTTCCAGCGAATCTTTTAACTACAAGCTTAGTAATTTCATAGACATCCATTGGGAATGTGCCGCCGTTGGTGTCGCAGAGAACCAGAACCGAGGCACCACCTGCCACTGCGGCTTCAAGTGTCTGCAGCGCATATTCAGGATTGTGCTTGTAGCCGTCAAAAAAATGCTCTGCGTCGTAGATAACCTCTCTGCCGCGCTCTTTAAAAAACTGGAGCGTTTCCCGAATCATGTTCAAGTTTTCTTCCAGGGTGGTTTGAATGATGTCGGTGACGTGGAAGTCCCAGCTCTTACCAAAGATGGCAACTGCCGGAGTATTGGCGGTCAGCAGAGATTTTACATTGCGGTCATCCCAGACCGAGATGTCTTTGCGCCGGGTGCTGCCAAAAGCGGTAAGCTTGGCATTTTTAAGTTCCAGCTCGCTGACCCTGGAAAAGAATTCCAAGTCTTTGGGGTTTGAGCCCGGGTTTCCCGCCTCAATGTAGCTTACACCCAGCTGATCCAAGGCAGAGACAATTTTTAACTTGTCAGTGACGGAAAAGGAGATGCCTTCCGCCTGGGCACCGTCTCTTAAGGTAGAGTCAAAGATCTGAATCTGTCTAAAACTGTCAGTCATCGGCATCAATCCTCTTTGTGTATCTTAATTCGTCAAGCATTTTATTGATGGCATTGAGATAGGCCTTAATGCTCGATTCAATAATATCAGTGCTTAAACCCCGGCCAGTGTAGAGCTGACCGTTCTTAGCAATTTTCACGATTACTTCGCCTTGGGCGTCTTTACCCTCGGACACAGCATTGATTGTAAATGTATCGAGCTCAAACTCGATACCGACAATTTGATCGATCGCTCTAAAGGCGGCGTCAATAGGACCATCTCCGGTGGAGACCGCTTCTTTCGGGAAGTCGAGGGTATCCAAATGGACCGTGGCGGTAGCAGTGATGGTATTGCCGCTGTTAATGACAAAGCGTTTAAGGCTGTATGTCTCCGGAATGGTGAAGGTTTTCTGCTGCACCAAGGCTTCGATGTCCAGATCAGTAACGATTTTTTTCTTATCGGCGAGGCGCTTAAACTGCTCAAAGGCAGTGTCAAGTTCTTCCCTGCTCAGCTCATAACCGAGGCTGAACAGCCGATCTTCAAAGGCATGGCGTCCGGAATGCTTTCCTAAAACCATTCTGTTTTCTGTTAATCCGATCGCTGCCGGAGTCATAATCTCATAGGTGCTTTTGTTGGCTAGAACGCCGTGCTGGTGAATTCCCGATTCGTGAGCAAAAGCATTAGCACCGACAATCGCTTTATTGGGCTGCACCGCAACACCGGTGATAGAGCTCAGCAAGCGGCTGGTCCGGTATATTTGGGTAGTATCGATCCCGGTATCAGCATTGTAGAAATCACGGCGGACCACTAAGCCCATCACAATCTCCTCCAGGGCAGCATTGCCCGCCCGCTCGCCGATGCCGTTAATGGTGCATTCAATTTGGTTCACACCGGCCTTAACTGCGGCCAGGGAATTGGCTACTGCCAGCCCCAGGTCATTGTGGCAGTGGACTGCCACATCAACCTGATCAATATTGGGCACCTTTGCGAAAATGTTCGCAAGCAGCTCCGTAAACTCCCACGGCGTAACATAGCCGACTGTATCCGGAATATTGATGACAGTAGCCCCCGCATTAATCACAGCTTCGATTACCCGGAACAGAAACTCCGGATTGCTTCTGGTAGCATCTTCTGCCGAAAACTGCACATCGGGGCAGTACTTTTTGGCATATTTAACCATCTCCACAGCCTGTTCCAGAACCTGCTCAGGTGATTTGCGGAGCTTATACTGCATATGGATGTCGGAAGTGGCGAGAAAGGTGTGAATTCTGGGACTTGCTGCTTCCTTAACCGCTTCCCAAGCAGCATCGATATCCTTAGTCAGAGCCCTGGCCAGGCTGGCAACTTGGCATTCCCGGATTTCTTTCGCTACAGCCTGAACTGCCAGGAGATCGCCGGGAGAGGCGATGGCAAATCCGGCTTCGATTACATCAACCTGAAGCTTTTCCAACTGCCTGGCCATCTCCAGCTTTTCCTGCAGGTTCATGCTGCATCCCGGGGACTGCTCACCATCCCGGAGAGTAGTGTCAAAGATTTTAATCACAGCAGCCATCGGCAATCCCTCACTTTTTCAGCCAGCTCATCATCTTCCTGAGTTCTTTTCCTACTTCCTCAATCGGATGAGCGGCTTCAATTTCCCGCATCTTATTAAACTGCGGCCGCCCGACCTGGTTCTCCAGCAGCCAGCTGCGGGCAAACGCGCCTTCTTGAACTTCCTGAAGCACTTTTCGCATTTCGTCCTTGGTGTCTTCGGTGATAATCCGCCGACCGACCATGTAATCCCCATACTCGGCGGTATCACTGATGGAGTAGCGCATGTAAGCTAAACCGCCTTCGTTAATGAGGTCAACAATTAACTTCAGTTCATGGAGGCATTCAAAATATGCGCTTTCAGGCTGGTAACCCGCTTCAACCAGTACCTCGAAGCCGGCTTTGATTAAAGCAGTAACACCGCCGCACAAAACAGCCTGCTCGCCAAAAAGATCGGTTTCGGTTTCTTCTTTGAATGTGGTCTCCAGAATTCCGGCTCTAGCACCGCCGATCCCCGCCGCATAAGCCAAGGCCAGTTCTCTGCAGCTGCCGGTGGCATCCTGATGAACTGCAATCAAGCAGGGTACGCCTCTGCCCTCCAGGTACTGGCTGCGGACAGTGTGTCCCGGACCTTTGGGTGCCACCATAAAGACGTTGACATAATCCGGGGGCACAATCTGACCGTAGTGAATATTGAACCCGTGGGCAAAAGCCAATGACTTGCCAGGTGTTAGATTAGGCTCAATGCTTGATTTGTAGAGGGAAGCCTGCTTTTCATCGTTTACCAAAAGCATGATAATATCAGCGGCTTTGGCCGCATCTGAGCTTACCATCACTTTTAGGCCGGCTTCTTCAGCAGCCTGCCAGGATTTGCTGCCCTCATACAAGCCAACGATGACATTAACGCCTGATTCATGGAGATTGAGGGCATGGGCATGCCCCTGGGAGCCGTAGCCAATCACCGCAACAGTCTTGTCTTTCAGCAGATTTAAATCGCAGTCATGCTCGTAGTAAAGTTTTGCCATCTTAAATTTCCTCCTGTGTTAAGATATTTTGATCGCCGCGGTGCAGTCCGATCAGGCCGGTTCGGACCACTTCCAGAATTCCATGAGGGGACAGTAGATCCACAAGAGCCTGAATCTTCGGCCGATCGCCGGTAATTTCAACCGTCATGGACTGCGGCGCGATATCGACTATTTTTGCCCGGAACACATCAATCACATCAGAGATTGTGGCTCGGGTGCTGTCATCAGCCTTAACTTTCAGCAGCACCAGTTCCCGGTATACTGATGCATCATCGGGCAGAATCGCTACTTTTAAGACATCCACCAGCTTGCTGAGCTGTTTGGTAATCTGTTCGAGGATTGCGTCATCCCCATGGGCAACGATTGTCATCCGGGAGACGGTAGGGTCCAGTGTTTCGCCCACCGAAATACTGTCGATATTGTAGCCTCTCCGGCTGAACAGTCCTGCAACCCGGCTCAGCACTCCTGAATGGTTGTCAACCAGAACCGAAATTACATAGCGCTTCATTGGCTCACCTCCACAATCAGCTCATCTACAGCAGCTCCGGGAGGTAAGAAAGGATAAACCTTGTCTTCCGGATCGATTTCGCAGTTGATCACTACGGGACGCTTAGCGTTAAGCGCTGCAGTGAGCACTTCGTCTACATCTTCTTTCCGAGTTAAGTTAAATCCAACTGCGCCGTAGGCTTCAGCGAGCTTAACAAAGTCGGTGCTGCGCTCAATGATCGATTGGGAAAAGCGGCCGTCATAAAAATGGTCCTGCCACTGCTTCACCATGCCCAGAGCGCGGTTGTTGAGGATCACTACGATGATCGGCAGCTCGTATTCTACAGCGGTGGCCAGCTCATGGCAGTTCATGCGGAAACTGCCATCTCCCGCGATGTTGATTACGGTTTTGTCCGGATTGCCGATTTGCGTCCCGATCGCCGCTCCGAGCCCAAATCCCATGGTTCCCAATCCACCGGAAGAAATAAAGGTGCGGGGTCTGCTGAAATGGTAATACTGGGCGGCCCAGATTTGGTTTTGGCCTACTTCCGTGGTGATGATCGCCTCACCATTTGTGAGGGCATAAACCCGCTCCACAATGTGTTGGGGGCGAAGAATCCCGTCTTTGTAAGCGAGGGGATATCTGCTCTGCCATTCGTTAACCTGACTCAGCCAGTCGGTTGTATCAGCCAATTCTTCACCATCCATGGCTTCCAGCAGCTTCTGCAGGGCAATCTTTACATCCCCGATGATATAGCCGTGGGTTTGGATATTCTTATTGATCTCAGCGGGATCAATATCAATTTGGAGAATCCTGGCATTAGGCGCAAACCGCTTGGGATTGCTGACAACTCGGTCGCTGAACCTGGCTCCAATGGCAATTAACAGATCGCATTTACTGGCGCAGAGGTTGGAGGTTCTGGTTCCATGCATCCCGATTAATCCGCAGAAGTAGGGATCGTTACCGGGGAAAGCTCCCAGTCCCATTAAGCTGGATGCAACCGGCGCCTTAATTCTGTGCACAAATTCCGCTAATTCCGGTCCGGCATCAGATTGGACCGCTCCGCCCCCGACATAAACGAAGGGACGCGAGCTTTCTTTCAGCATTGTGACAGCATTCTCAACTGCTGCCGAAGTAATATGCTTTGTGTGGCGCTCAATCGGCTTTGGTGTTTCTCTAGTGTATTCCGCTTTCTGAGCGGTAATGTCTTTCGGAATGTCGATCAGCACCGGTCCGGGCCGTCCGCTCTGGGCGATGGAAAAGGCTCTGCGGACAACGCCGGCCAGCTCTTCCACATTTTTGACAATAAAATTATGCTTGGTGATGGGCATGGTAATGCCGGTGATATCCACTTCTTGAAAACTGTCCTTGCCCAAAAGCGGCAGAGCCACGTTGCCGGTGATGGCAATTAACGGAACTGAATCCATATAGGCAGTGGCGATGCCGGTTACTAAATTAGTAGCGCCAGGACCGGAGGTAGCCATGCAGACCCCGACTTTACCCGTGGATCGGGCATAGCCATCAGCTGCGTGAGCTGCGCCCTGTTCGTGGGAAGGCAGATAATGGGTAATCCGATCCGAGTACTTGGCAAGAGCGTCATAAATATTTAACACTGCACCTCCGGGATATCCGAAGATTGTATCTACCTGCTGTTCCAATAAACATTCAATGAGAATTTCTGCACCTGTCAGCAGCATCTTGTCACCCCTTTACTTTAATACCGCTCCATATTTTGCTGAGCTAACCATCCTGGCGTATCTGGCTAAGTAGCCGTGCTGCACCTTTGGCGGAGGAGCCTGCCAGGCTTTTTTCCGTTCTACTAATTCCTCCTCGCTGACTTTTAGTTCAATAGTGCAGGCGTTCATATCGATTGAGATCAAATCACCATCCCGGACCAGGGCAATCGGTCCGCCTTCAGCCGCTTCCGGCGAGACATGCCCGATCGATGCTCCTCGGGTGGCACCGCTGAAGCGGCCATCGGTGATCAGCGCTACATCTTTATCTAAACCCATACCCGCAAGGGTTGAGGTGGGAGCAAGCATTTCCCGCATTCCCGGCCCGCCTTTAGGACCTTCATAGCGAATTACCACTACGTCTCCCTTGTTGATCCTGCCTCCGAGGATCGCCTGACTGGCTGCTTCTTCTGAATTAAATACTCGCGCCGGTCCTGTGTGGACCAGCATTTCCGGGGCTACTGCCGAACGCTTCACGACACAGCCATCGGGAGCAAGATTTCCGGTCAAAACTGCGATTCCGCCGGTGGGACTGTGAGGTTGATCAATCGGCCGGATCACTTCCGGATCCAGATTTTTGGCATTGGCGATGTTTTCGCCCACTGTGCGTCCGCTAACGGTAATCAAATCGAGGTTAAGGAGCTCCTTTTTGCTGAGCTCGCTCATTACTGCCTGCACTCCGCCAGCTAGGTAAAGATCCTCGATATAATAAGGACCCGCAGGGCTGAGTCGGCAGAGATTCGGTGTGCGGGCGCTGATTTCATTGGCGATGTCTAAATCGAGCTCTATTCCTACCTCGTGGGCAATTGCCGGAAGATGAAGCATGCTGTTCGTCGAGCAGCCGAGAGCCATATCGACGGTGAGGGCATTGATAAATGCTGCTTGGGTGAGAATATCCCGAGGTCTGATCTCGCGGGACAGCAGCTCCATTACCGCTCTTCCAGCTTCCTTGGCCAAGCGAATTCTCTCGGCATAAACGGCCGGGATGGTACCGTTACCCGGCAATCCCATTCCCAAAACCTCTATCAGGCAGTTCATGCTGTTGGCTGTAAACATTCCGGAGCAGGAACCGCAGCTGGGACAAGCAGTATCCTCACACGCTTTCAGTTCTTCCAAGGTCATGGTTCCAGCCTGCACAGCTCCCACTGCTTCAAACATCGTCGATAAGCTCATGCGGTCGCGGTCACTGCGTCCTGCTAGCATCGGTCCGCCGCTAACCACCACAGTTGGTATGTTGAGGCGCCCTGCCGCCATCAGCATTCCGGGGACGACTTTGTCGCAGTTGGGAACCATCACCAGCGCGTCGAATCCATGGGCCACAGCCATTGTCTCGATGGAGTCGGCAATCAATTCACGGCTGGCAAGAGAATAGTGCATTCCCGTATGTCCCATGGCAATTCCATCGCAGACAGCAATTGCTGGAAACTCAATGGGTGTGCCGCCGCCCATCCTTACTCCCGCTTTGACCGCCTCGACGATGCGATCTAGGTGAATGTGGCCGGGGACGATTTCATTTTGGGCATTGACAATGCCAACCAGCGGAGCTGCAATTTCGGCGTCGGTGTATCCCATTGCTTTGAATAATGAGCGGTGAGGTGCTCTTTCCAGTCCTTTTTTGACTATATCGCTGCGCATTACTAATCCTCCAAATCCAAACAAATTTATTGCGATTTTAGACATTTTACTCACCAATAGTAGGCAAGATGAACATTTTGGTGTAAAATTATAACGAAATTCGTCTAAAGGTATTTAGCTGATTACAGTTCTCTTTAGAAAGGCTTAGTCCTTCATTAAAATTGTAAGATTTAGGTAATATTATGGATAAATTAAAGGCAAGGCAATGTTTGCAGGTGAAAGTGAAGGGAAGCAGAATACTTTACTAATTAAATCCAAAATGTGGGGGATTCAATATGCAGATATTCAAACGCTTAGAAACAGACGATTATGAGCAGCTGGTCTACTGTTACGATGCTGCGGTCGGATTAAAAGCCATCATCTGCATTCATGATACGACTTTAGGTCCGGCTTTAGGAGGATTGAGAATTAGGGATTACCAATCAGAAGAAGAAGCGGTGGAAGATGTGCTCCGCTTAGCCCGAGGCATGACTTATAAGAGCGCGGCGGCCGGCTTGAATCTCGGCGGCGGCAAGGCTGTGATCATTGGTGATCCGAAGAAAATTAAAAGCAGGGAGCTGTTCCATGCTTTCGCCAGGTATGTCAACACTTTAAACGGACGCTACATTACCGCTCAAGATATGAATACTACCCCTGAAGACATCAGCTTCATTCACGAAGTTACTGATTACGTGGTGGGCATAGCGGAAAAGAGCGGTGACCCTTCACCAATTACCGCCTATGGGGTGTTTCGCGGCATCCTGGCGGCTGTTAACTGGGTGTTCGGCACTGATGATCTTAAGGGTAGAGTTGTGGCTGTTCAGGGATTAGGAGCGGTAGGATATCGGCTCTGCCGACTGCTGCATGAAGCGGGAGCAAAACTAATCGTTACCAATCGGTCACCCGAAAAGGTGGAACAGGCTGTGGAGGAGTTTGGCGCCCAGGCAGTTGCACCGGAAGAGATTTACAGTGTGGAATGCGATGTGTTTGCGCCGTGCGCTGTCGGTGGAGTAATCAATGAAACCACCATTGAGCAGCTTAACTGCATCATCGTGGCCGGATGCGCTAATAATCAGCTGGCTGACAGCTCCTATGGAGAGCGCCTTATGGAGAGGGAGATCCTGTATGTCCCTGATTATGTGATTAACGCCGGTGGGGTAATCAATGTTTATGAGGAACTTCAAGGTTATAACGAGGCCAATGCTGTGAAAAAAGCAGCCGCAATTTATGACAGCGTCCAGAGGATCATTGAAATCGCGGTTCGCGATCAGATTTCTACCAGCAGAGCGGCTGATCGCCTGGCAGAAGAGAGAATTAACGCTAAGAAGCGGGCAGACTGAGGAGGTCTTATTGATGGGCAGAGCAGCTAAAACAATTCTGATCTGCGCGGTACTGTTAATCGCTGTGGCTCTCAGCGCAGCAGCAGAGGTAACAGTAAATTTCACTAAAAAAGATCTTGATCCCGGCTTCCATACAGCAGGTCCGGCAGTGATTAATCTCAGTCCTGATGGGATCACTGTCTCTGGTTCTGGTGTGGAGGCTGTCGGTTCTACCGTCCGAATTTTAGCGGCAGGAACATATATAATCCAGGGTAAACTTGAGGATGGGCAGCTTGTTGTGGAAGCCGGCGCTAATGATGATGTGCAGCTCGTACTTAACGGTGTCAGGATAGCATCAGCATCTACCGCCCCGATTTATGTGAGCAGCGCTGATAAAGTGATTCTAACTCTTGCTCCGGGAACAATCAACACCATCACAGATGGAACCAGCCCAACAAGCGATTCCGCTGCAGATGATATCAACGCCGTAATTTTCAGCAGGGACGACCTGACCATTAACGGCGCAGGAACCCTAATAGTTAACGGCAATTACCGCCACGGCATTGTCAGTAAAGATGACCTGAAAATAGTGTCCGGAACGATTGAGATAACCGCAGTTGGGGATGGCCTAAAAGGACGGGATCTGGTCGCTGTCAGAGGCGGCCAAATCACAATCACCGCTGGACAGGATGGGATTCAATCCAACAACGATACGGATCCGAGCAGGGGATTTGTTTACATTGAAAATGGCAGGATTGACATTACCGCGGAGCTTGACGGAATCCAGGCGGAAACCGATTTGCTCATTAAAGGCGGTACTGTCACAATTAAGTCGGGTGGAGGCAGTGCTGTTTCCAGCAATCTTTCCAGCTGGGGCATGTGGGGAAGAGGAATGCCTGCTCCAGCAGCCAGTTCGCCCAGTGCAAAAGGGCTAAAAGCAGGTGTGGGCATTATCATCGATGGGGGCAGCATTACCATTGATTCATCGGATGATGCAGTTCATGCCAATGGTCAAATTACCATAAATGGTGGTTTGATCAGCATCAGTTCTGGTGATGACGCCATTCACGCTGATTCAAGCATAACCATCAATGGTGGGGAAATAGCCGTTGCGCGCTGCTATGAAGGCTTGGAAAGCACATTCATTACCATCAACGATGGCATGATCCGCATTGCCGATGCCCGCGATGACGGTATCAACGCTGCCGGAGGGGTGGATGCATCCGCAACAGCCGCCCGACCCGGGCGAAATCCTTTTATGTCAGAGGCGTATGGAGCGCTGACCATTAATGGCGGCTGGGTAGTTATCAGCGCAGAGGGTGATGGAATCGATTCCAATGGCGATATCACCATGACAGGCGGAACAGTCATTGTCCACGGACCAGCAAGCGGATTTAACAGTGCCCTGGATTATAACCGCGAGTTTATAATTGAGGGAGGAATTCTAGTTGCAGCTGGAAGCGCCGGAATGGCCATGGCACCAAGTGCCAATTCCAGCCAGAAATCAATCGTAGTTACTTTTAACTCTTATCCTGCTGATGAGTTGGTTCACATAGCCACCAGCGATAATAACGAACCGATTATCACATTTAAGTCCAGTAAAACTTTCCAATCACTGGTTGTATCGACACCGCAGGTACAAACCGATACAAATTATGTGATTTACCGGGGAGGCACTCATACAGGGACAGAGCAGGATGGGCTCTTCACTGATGGCACCTATACTCCCGGAACGCAGATTGGCACAGTCAGCGCTAATCAGAGTCAAAGCCAAGGTTGGCCCGGATTCCCGGGCATGCCAATGCCGCCGGGACCTTGGGGCAGAAGGTTTTAATCACCAAGGGCTGAGAGGATCAGCCCTTTTTTTCTGCCTATAATTAAAGCTAGCTTTGGCAAGAACGCTGCGATTTCCGGAAAGACAGTGGAGACATACCTTCCATCTGCTTGAATGCGGTTGAAAAATGAGCTCCGCTCACAAAGCCGCACTGGCGGGCTACTTCTTCCATGGGCAGCTTTGTGGCGGCCAGCATGTACTTTGCCTGCCGGTGGCGGCATTCCATAATGTATTTATGGGGAGATTTGCCGACAAGCTTGGTGAAAATCTTCTGCAGATATGAAGGACTGACATAAATAGCGTCACTGATATCCTGGACTGTAATGTGGCTGGGGAAATAGGTTTCAATATATTCGATTGCGTGGCGAACAATGGCTTCTGCGCTGTCAGAGGGGGATCTTCTCGACTGGATTATGCATCGGGCATCCCTGATAAGCTGGATGGCGATGCGGTTTTCCAAGCTGCTCAGCATCAGCGAACATGAGTCTTCGTAAAACACTACTTCATGGATAAAGGCGTTGAGGGCTTCTAAGAGTAAACGGCTGTATTTAGGCTGATGGGTGTCAAATCTAAGTGTCCCTGAATAGCCAAGGTTGCGGTAGATATTAGTCATAAATTCCGGTAAAACACAGACGGTAAGATAATGGGCTGGAGCTGCTGCGGAATTAGAACTGATCTGGAGGTCGTCACCGGGAGCGAGGCAGATTAGATCCCCTTTACGAAACTGGTGTTCTTGATCTCGGATGACAGCTGACGGTGGATTTGTAAAGCAGAGGATAAAATAATATTCTTTCTCGTTTAATTTCAGGTTCCACTCACGCTGCTCAGGGATAAAAACAGCTGTGTGCTTTGACAGCACCTCTTTAGGAATGTGGCGGATAAAATAGTCGAAGCTGTTCATTTTCGGTCCTCCGGATCTCGTATTTGCTTCGAGTTGCGCCTGCAGATTTAAGATTATTCATAACATCCAGAAATCCCTTTGTTAACATCGTCTGCTGGGAATGATTTTTT
>DURM01000059.1 GCA_012837335.1 Bacillota bacterium | reverse complement strand
TCCTGGACTTCTTTTAGTACCTGAGCCTTGAACTCATTAGTATACTGTCTGGTCACTTAAATCACTCCCAAATTGATTCTATCAGACACACACTATTTGTCCAAATCAATTAGGGGGCTTAATAGATTGCATTTATAACAAAATACCAGTTGACTCGTTCCCTTAGGGTTGGTGGGTCCTATTTCATCCTACAGTTGCTTGACACGATCAAACTACAGGTACAGTTTGACAAAATAAGAATACAGTTGATAGATGTATCGTTTAAGTATCCAAATTCAGACAAGTATGTATTGAAAAATATTAATCTTCATATTGAGCCAGGAGAGAAGATTGCATTTGCAGGACTTAATGGTGCCGGTAAATCAACATTAATTAAGTTAATAATAGGTTTGTATAAGCCCACCAGCGGCAAGGTATTAATAAACGGAGTTGAGATGGAAAAGATTGATATTGGAGAATATCAAAAAAGAATAGGAGTGGTTTTTCAGGATTTCTATCGATTCGCTTTTACACTCAAAGAAAATATCTGTCTAAGCGATATCGAAAGTCGATTTAATGAATCGCGGGTTCATGAGGCAGCTAAAGGAGCAGATTTACTAGATTTGGTTTATAAACTTGATCAAGGATATGATACGTACCTAACGAAGCAGTTTTCGTTGGATGGTGTATCGGATTTGTCATTAGGTCAATGGCAAAAAATAGCGATTGCGCGTGCCTTTTTAAAGAAATGCGATGTATTGATACTCGATGAACCAGCGTCATCGCTTGATCCATTGGCTGAGTTTGAGATTATGAAACGATTTCACATATTGGCTAAGGATAAAACGGCGATATTCATAACGCATCGTCTATCTGGAATAAAGAATATGGATCGAATTATTGTACTTAAGGATGGCTATATTGTTGAAGAAGGAACTCATCAAGAGTTGATGTATCGCAATGGTGAGTATGCATACTTGTTTAACACGCAATCAGAAGGTTATGTTAGTTAGATTAATAATATCCAGTGAGAAGATTAGAGCAAGATCAGCTGCATGATAGCAAACCAATAGTGGTCAGGCAATGCCTCGCTCAGAACCGTCTGAGCGAGGCTTTTTCGATATTACCACGTTTTTTCCCAGCTGAGCACCAGCACCGAGTTAGAACTAACGGTGCCCGTAAACAGCCGCTGCCCTGCCCTTGCGCAGGAGTTTGGGCAGGAATTTACCTGGAAGCGGAAGAACCCATACATGATTTTACCAGCAGGATAAGGGAGGAATCGAGTTGGTATCAGCTAGGACATTTACGGAAGTGGTTCCCTATCATGAGTACAAGAGAAGAGAAGGCGGCTGGCGAGACGGCATGGTTACCGGTAACGGCCATACTGGTGTCGTCTGCTCCGGATCGCCTTATTCGGAAACTCTAATCTACCAAAATATTGAGTTTATCATGCCATCCAGAGAGCCTAGAGAAACTCCTGAAGAGGTTACCAGTCAGCTGCATGAAGCCCGTCAGGCAGTAATCAACTTTGACGATACTTGGAATGTGCATGACCGCAACCGCACTTTTCTTTACTGCTACCATCCCGCTCACCAGCTGCGGCTGGAGATGCCCAAACAGGAAATCTTGGATTATGTGCGGCAGACCGATTATGAAACCGCGGAAGTTCTGGTTAAGTACACCGACCGACACGGCACCTGGATCAGAACAACCTTTACTTCCCGGGAAGATGATGTTACCGTCACTGCCATTGCCCGCTCCGATCAGGGCGCTCAAGTAAATGTGACCATCAGCATCGATGATTTTGCCTCCATGCCCGGATTTGGCAGAGGCGACGAGGTCAATCTGCAGTATAAAAAGCTGGTCAATGATCACGGTACATCTATTGCCGCGGTGGCCCATTATCCGGAGTATCCAGGCAGTGAGCTGGCCCGGGGCGGCTATGCCGGTGTTTCCCGGGTGATTGCTGTCGGTGGAACGCAGCAGAAAGTGCTGCTGGAAGACAGCGGCAGAGATCCTGCCAACATCGGAAAAGAAAAGCATCCCGCCATAGTGGTTACCGGCGCAGACGCGGTTTACATTCTCACCAAGACTGCCCGCACCCATGCGATGGGAAGTCTTGCGGATTTTGCCGAGCAGGAGCACTATGAACTTGTGGATCAGCTGCTGGCAGAGATTAAAGAAGTGGAAGCGAAATACCTTGACAGCGAAGGCAATTTTTCCTATGAGCTTGCCCTCAAACCCCACGCTGCAAAGCACAGCGCGCTGTATAATCAAGTTTCCTTTACTTTAGGAACTAACAATGATGACCAGATTTTCAATGAAGATTTATTGAGCCGGCAGAAAGAAAGTCCGGAGCTTTTGGATGGGCTGGTGGAGCGGATCTACAACCAAGGCCGGTATCTCCAGATCTGCTGCGGTGGTTTTTCAGCTCCCAGGCTCTGCGGTTTGTGGACCGGGGAATGGAATCCGGGCTGGCGCGCCGCTTATACCATGGATGCTAATGTTAATCTTCAGGTTGCCGGCATGAATACAGGCAATGTGGAAGATGCGGCTGTGGGCTTTATTTATTTTGTTTTGCGCCAGCTTGACGACTGGAAAACAAACGCCGCTGCCGTGTACGGCATGAAGGATGCGATTCAGGTCCCGGTTAATACCGATGGCGATCGGGCACCAATGGTGGAGTATGATCAGTATTACCCGTTCCAATACTGGAATGCGGGAGCAAGTTGGATGCTGCTTCCGATCTATGAGTTCTGGCAGTGCTTTGGCAACCGCCAAATTCCTGTAGCTGAGCCGATCCGCCATCTCTATGACCAGGACTACCTTGATTTAGAGCAGGATATTTTACTCCCGCTCTTGACAATGCAGGCTAATTTCTGGGAGCAGTTCTGCACTCCCGAGTATTATGTTGATGCCGATGGCAGGGCCTGCTACCAGGAAGGAAAAACCGAGCTGCTGCCCGGTGAAAAATACCTCCTGATTCCCACCTATTCGCCAGAAAACCGGCCGAAAGGCTACAACAGCGCTATTACAGCCAACGCCACTATGGATATCTCGGCGGCGCGGGATGGCCTCAACATGGTAATTGCCGTGGAAAAAGCGATTGCCCGAGAAGGATATGAACAAGCGGTGGCCAAATGGGAAGAGCTTCTTGCTAAGCTTCCCGAATACAAATTTGACCATACCGGGGCGCTTAAGGAATGGGCGCTGGATCAATATGAGGAGAACAACCAGCACCGGCATATCAGCCATCTATACTGCGCTTGGCCGGGCTATGAAACTCAGCATGACGAAGCTCTAGCTCAGGCGTGCATAACTGCCATTGCCAACCGCAATCGGGAAAATGAGGGTCGCGATGATACCTCATCCCACGGCTGGGTTCATAGATTGCTGGTAGCAGCGCGGCTGAAAGACGCTGAATCAGCCTATGAGATGCTTCACCATTTGTTGTCCAGCGACATCTGCTACAATTCCCTGGCGACTGATCACGACACCGACCGCTGCAGATCAGTGTACTGCACCGATACCGGAATCGGCATTGTAGGTGTGATCAATGAAATGCTGGTCTACTCCAATACCGGTGAGATTGAGCTGCTGCCGGCGCTGCCCAAACAGTGGACTAAAGGTTTGATCCGGGGATTAAGAGCCCGGACCAATGCCGAGCTTACCCGGCTGGAATGGGATCTTGAGGCGGGATATGTATTGGCAGAGATTCGCTCCGATCAGGACCAAACGCTGAGAATTTCCTGCCGAAACCACTTGGCTGAGGATCAAATTATAGAATTGAAACAAGGTGAGGCAGTCAGCTTAAAGTTCAAAATCAGCCAAGAATAGGTGTTAAGAGCAGGTTAGTGCTCAATTCTACTTTTTACTATGCTGTTAAACCAGCGATATAGTTTGAAAAATCGGATCGGCGAAGTTATAATATGGTTAACAAGCCATATTTTTTGCCCGAAGTATTACAAAAGAAGGGAGTTTTTTAATGAAGAGGAATGTTAGTTTAATCATGTTGATCGCTGTAATGCTATTGGCTGCTGCGGTTTCTGCCAGCGCTTACACACCCCGTCCGGGAGTACTCAGTCCGGATGAAGTGGATTTCGGAGGCAAAACCGTAACGATTCAAATCCGCGACGTGGACTGGGTAATTCACAACGGTGGAAAGCCGCTCGATGAGAGAATTGCTGAAGCTGAAGAGCTGTTCAATGTTAAAATTGAAACTGCTACTTTTGGTTGGTTTGATGCCTTAATGGCAAGAATCATGTCTGGGGACTCCACCTATGACATCTTTAGATTCAATCACCGCTCCGGTTACTTCCCGCTGGTATCAGCTGGAATGCTGTATCCGGTCGGACAAATTCTCCCGGAAGAGTACTATGAGTCACTTCCGCAGGCAGACCAATACGCTATTGAAAAACTTGCTTATGAGGGCGAATATTATGGCTTTGGTGTAATGCATGGTCTGTTTAACGCTACTATGAGCATTATGAGCTATGACTACGATAAGATTGAAGAAGCGGGCTTAGAAGATCCGTATCAACTGTGGAAAGAAGGCCGCTGGGATTACAAGACCTTTGAAGAGTACTGCGTTGCTCTCACCCAGGATACTGACGGTGACGGCGTAATTGACCAATGGGGTTATGTTGATGTTGCCAATGCGGTTGGTGCAATCCGCTTCCTGCCCTGCTTTAACGGTGTAGAGTTTGCTCAGCAGGACGAAAACGGCAAATGGGTCTTTGCCCTTAACCGCAACGAGCTGATCAATGGTCTCAACTTGATTCACCGCTGGCGCAATGAGCTCGGCATCTTAGGCGGCACCGCTGTATTCCACGGCAGTCACTTAGCAGGACTCCGCCACCGCATTGCTGCTGGAGATATCGAGTTTGGTATGGTTCCCCATCCAATCGGTCCGGATATGGACAGACACTACTACCCGGCGTTTGACTTCTCCAGTAACTTCCTGCCGATTAACGCTGAGTATCCAGAAGGCTTAATCGCTCTGGCAGACTTCCTCTTTAGAGAAGAAGATACTGAAGAGTACCTGGATTTCTACATCAACAACTACATGGTATCCAGAGAGCACATGGAAGTTTACATGGCTGGTGTTGAAGGCTGGGCCGGCGAAGGCGACGCTTTCCAAAACACTGAGTTATGGGATCTCTTAGGTGGACCAATCGGTGAAGTGGTAAGAGGCGAAAAAGGCGCAGCTGCTGCAATCGATGAAGTTGCACCGCAAGCTCAAGCCTTCTTAGACGACTTATTTGGTCAATAAAATACTTCAGGCTCTGCCAAGCGGCAGGGCCTTTCAGCTTTAGGGATCGGATCTCCGGTCCCTTTTTTGCGGCACAAAAAGGTCAGACCGATTCTAACAGCGAATATGCTAACCAGACAACAACCGGAAAAAGCAGGAGTGAAGAATGATGTTTCAAGACTTAGCACAGCCGGATACAACCACAGCGGAGTGTTCAGAACTTTACCAAGCAGCGAGGTCAGGCTTTGCTCTTTGGAAACAAACCAGCTTTCAGGAAAGGCTATATTACCTTAAGAAACTCCGTCACTTGATTGTGGCTTATCTTGATGATCTAGCAGAAATCATCTGTGAGGATACAGGCAAAGTTCCGGTGGAAGCAATTACCGCCGATCTCTTGACGACCGTGGATTTTATTAAATACATAGAAAGAAACGGAATCTGTGAGTTAAGAACCAGAAGAGTGCCGACCCCGATCACTCTGTTTGGGAAAAAGTCTTATATCGAATACCGCCCAAGAGGCGTGGTGCTGGTTATTTCACCCTGGAATTATCCATTTCAGCTAGCCCTGATTCCGGCAATCTCCGCTTTGTTTGCCGGCAACACTGTAATCTTGAAGCCATCGGAGGTTACTCCCAAAGTAGGAAGAGCGATTCAAAGGCTGTGCGATCTCAGCGGTTTTCCCAGAGGTGTGATCCAAACCGCCTTCGGCGACGGAGAACTAGGAGCAGAGCTGGTTAAGCAAAACCTGGATTATATCTTCTTTACCGGTTCAGTAAGGACAGGAAAGATCATTCAGCAGGAAGCAGCCAAAAGGCTGATCCCCACCACCCTGGAGCTTGGCGGTAAAGATCCCATGATTGTCTGCGCAGATGCAAATCTTAAAAGAGCCGCCAAGGCAGCTGTTTGGGGCGGGTTCACCAACTCAGGGCAGGTGTGCATGGCGGTGGAGCGGGTTTACGTGGAGAAAAACGTGCACCAAGAGTTTACCGATCTGGTTGTGCAGGAAGTAACCAAACTCAATCAGGGAAGCGATCCCAACAGTGATTTAGGTGCGATGACCACACCGATGCAGGTGGAGATTGTGAAGGAGCATGTAGAGGATGCACTCGCCAAAGGAGCAAGACTTCTTACCGGAAAACCGCCTCAGAAGTGGAACACGAACACCAGCCTATGCCTAGAGCCAATGGTGCTGGTAAATGTAACCCATGCGATGAAGATCATGAAAGAGGAAACCTTTGGACCGGTGCTGCCGATTATGGCCTGCGAAAACATTGAAGAAGCGGTCAAGCTTGCCAATGACTCCAGTTTCGGATTAAATGCCAGTGTCTGGAGCAGCGATATGGTAAAGGCAAAAAGAATTGCCCAAGAGCTTGTAACCGGCAGCACAGTAATAAACGATGTGATTATCAGTGTTGCCAATCCTTACCTGTCCTTTGGGGGAGTCAAGGATAGTGGACTGGGAAGATACCATGGAGCAGTGGGACTCCAGACTTTCTGCCACCAAGTTTCGGTAATCATTGACCGAGGCTGGAAGCGGAGGGAAATCAACTGGTATCCCTATAAGGGTAAATACAATTTATTTAAGCGTTTGGTGAGAATGCTGTATGGCAGATAAATAAACTACCCCGGAGGTTATCCGGGGTTTTTTATATGTAAAAAACCGCCATTTTTTATAGAATTATGGCGAAATATGTAATATAATATATTGTGAGAGTTCAATAATATTTTTTTATTTATGGGCAGCTTTCATGGGAAGATCAAAAAAGAAGTCAAAAGGAGGTCGGAAAATGCTGAAAATTGTCAGTCAAGTTGGAAAAAGGGATAGCGATGTTAACATACCAGGGCACCTAGAAATTGCTGACGGGAAGTTCCGCATGGAAAATCCCCAAGGATATGGTGCCTGGCCGGTTGTAATTCCTGGCGAAAACGTTGAGCTCTATTACAGACACGAACGCATTGAGGTTCCGACTGTAATTGACGATGCTCGGCATCTGCAAGTAATCGTTCCAATGATTAAACCAGAAAGCAGTTTCGAACTTGTCGCTGCCCATGACAAGCTGGAGGTCAAACTAATCACCAGATTCAGAAAGGGGGAGAAATATCAGCTCTGCGATGCGCCGCCTGCCCAGAAGCTTACTGTTAAGGCGCAGCTGGTTGAAACAATCGATCCCGAACCAATTGCCCCTGTACTTGTGCTCCAAGAACTGGAAAATCAGGGCATTGTCGGCAATATCTTGTATGAGCAAATTGCCCAGGCGTGCAGTACACTAACCGATCAAGAGGTCGTGATCGTCACAGGGACTGCTCCCCGCCAGCCGGTAGACGGTCGGGTGGAGATCATCTGTGAGCTGGAATCCCACCCGGTATCTGTAAGTGATCAGGATCGGATTGACTACCGGGAACAGCGGCAGCTGAATTCAGTGGAAATCGGGGATGTGCTTGCGGTTTGGCATCCGCCGATACCTGGAGTTCCGGGACGGGATGTTTATGGAGCGGAGGTGCCTGTTAGGGCCCCCAGAAAGCAGGAGCTTTTGGCAGGAAGAGGAGTGAAGCTGATCAACAACGGCCGGATTGCTGCGGCCCAAATACCCGGCAGACCGGTCTACCGCAGCGGTGTCCTGTCCATCAGCCAGCAGGTGGTGGTGGAACAAGATGTGAGCATCAGGACTGGGAATATTAGGTTCAAAGGCGATGTGCTGATTCTGGGCAATGTCCATGAATCGATGGAGATTGAAGCCGGAGGAATTGTTGATTTGAAAAGCAGCTGCTATCACGCCAGGATTGATGCCGGCTCTCATGTGAGGATCGGCCGCAAGCTGATCGGCGGCATCGTCACCGCTGGAATTATGCAGCCCGGTTTGATGAGGATATCGGCAATGCTGGGCAAGCTTAGGGAAGAGCTGCTGCTTTTGGAGACAGCGTGCGTTCAGATGAAAGAGCACTGCGCGCAGCTGGGGCAGGAGTTTGCAGTCCGGGGTGATGGCTATTTCATCAAACTGCTCCTGGAGAGGCGGTTTTCCCATACTTCCAACCATTTTAAGGAGGTAAGGGCTTTTACCGCCGATCTGATTGCAAATCAGGAGCTGATGAGCGATAATGAGGAGTTTAAACGCGTCGTTTACGCAGTAAATGACCGCAGTAAGCGTTTTTTAGGTTTAGGTCCACTGAGCATTTGTTCTTTTGACATATTAACACAGACCGCAGATCTGCTGGATGAGCTGAAAAACCATATTGACAGCAGTGTAGACAGTAACGCCACTATTACCGCAGGGTACTGCCAGAACGCCTACTTGGAAGCGTCAGGCAGCATTGAAATGCGGGGACCTTTAATCTACAGCTGCACTGTCAGCTCTGGGGCAGAGCTGGTTCTTGGTGGAGAATGCCGCTGTGGTTCGTACTACGCTAAATCCTCAATAACTGCCCAAACAGTAGGCTCAGGCAGCATGGCAGAAACCAAACTGGCTGTTGGCGACGGGGGATATATCAGAGCGGCAGTAATTCATCCGACAGTGGAAATCAAGATTGGGTCAGCCAAAACAGTGATCCAAACCAAGCAGTACAATCAGGAGTTCCGTGTAGACCCAGAGACTGGACTCATAATCAGCAGACGCTTTTCATAAAGCAGTGTAATAACCCCGGAGTTATCCGGGG
>DURM01000058.1 GCA_012837335.1 Bacillota bacterium | reverse complement strand
GGATAAAATCGTCTTGATTACCGGCGCTTCCAGCGGACTGGGCGAGCAGATTGCCTACCAGGCAGCTTCCGAAAAAGCGATTGTTATCCTCGCTGCCAGGCGCAGGGAGCGCCTGGAGCAGATTGAAAGGCGGTGTCGGGAACTCTCGGGCAGACCCGCTTACTCTTATCGTTTGGATGTGGGCAGTCCTGAGCAGATAGCAGCGGTTGTGCCCGATATATTGGCGCGGATGGGAGCGGTGGATGTACTGGTGAACAACGCAGGCTTTGGGTTTTTTGCCGAAGCCCTCGCCACTCCCCAGTCACTGGCCAACGAGATGTTTAAAGTAAACGTGCTTGGTCTAATCCAGATTACGAAGCTTATCGCTGCCGATATGAAAAAGCGCGGAGCTGGCCACATCATCAACATTGCCTCGCAGGCTTCGAAAATGGCCACTCCCAAATCCGCTGTATACGCTGCAACTAAATTCGCAGTCCGCGGCTATTCTAATGCTCTGCGTCTGGAACTGAAGCCTTTTGGGATTTATGTAACTACTGTCAACATCGGACCGATGCAGACTGATTTCTTTATTCACGCTGATCCAAGCGGATCTTACTTAGAGAAAATTGACCGCTGGGTTCTCGACCCAAAGGTGGTCGCAGCTAAAGTTACTGCCTGCATGCTGACCGACAAGCGGGAAATCAATCTGCCGCGAATTATGGAAATTGGCGCTAGGCTCTACCTGCTGTTTCCCCGTATCGGTGATTTCTTGGCGGGCGGCATCTTTAACCGCAAATAGTATAAAAATAAAGCTGACCTGGGTAATCCAAGTCAGCTTTGCTTATTACTCGTCTTCTTTATTCTTCTTATTAGGATCCTCGCCGAGATAATACCCAGGAACCGGAGACTGGTGGTATCCCATGGAAAGATGCGCCACCGTATTGCGGTAAATCGGATCCTGCATTAGGGTTACCCGCCGGTCTTGCGCCGGTGTTGTCGGGGTATAAATCCGCATTTCACCCGGCAGCACCGAAATTATCTCTTCCCGCCAATCGCCGAAGATATCGGCTGTAAAGGATACAGCGCCCTTGATTCCTTCCATCAATGTCTCGCCTTTGTATTTCACAACCATAGACTCCCATTTGGAAACATCCCATCTGTCAGCATGGTTCTCAGGCCGGTTAGTGACTACGAACTCCCGAATCAGATCCCCATCCCACCACACTAAATGGCGGCAGGGAGGAACATCATCATTAGTGGCAATCAGCTTGCCGTCAGAAGAAAACATGTACTTGGCATCGGAACCGGCTTTGCTGTCTTCTGTGGCCCACAGCTCCAAACCTGGATTGTTAGGATCAATATCAGCGATCATGGCGTTACCGATATGCTTGGTCGGCTGGCCGAAGTTCCACAGCATCCTACCCGTCTTGGCATCCACTAGGCAGATGCCGTTACCGTCATCATGCCAGGGCTCAATGCCGTAGAAAATCTCCATGCCCTCCCGGTCCGGAATGATATCAGAAACATACATTCTATCAGGATGTCCGAGTCCTACTGACCAGAGGCAGGTGCCGTTATCATCCAAGACGCAGGACCCAAGAATCACTTCATCGCGGCCATCTTCGTCAACATCGGCGCTGATCATAAAGTGAGCTCCCTGACTGCGGATTACCGGTGTTTCGTCATCGCCCCGCCAGTGCCACACTTTCTCAAGCTTGCCGTCATGGAACTGGTAAGCGTCCACCACCATCAGCTTATAAGTACCTCTGGCAACCAGCAGGCATGGTGTCTTGCCGTCTAAATAAGCAACCCCCATCTGGTTGCGGTTGGTGCGGTTGTAATCGCCGTATCCCGGTTCTCGCGGCGGCCATGGTGCCCGCGCCAGTTCTTCACCGGTCATGCCGTCAAGAATTGAAACCCATTCTTCGCCTTCGCGCACTCTGCCGTCTGGATCCCGGTGATTCGGTCCAGTTTTCACCGCCACTTCGGCTCTGCCATCACCATCAAAATCATACACAACATAGGGGGAATACCAGATTCCCGGCTCAATCCCTAGTCCTAAATCCTTCCTCCATAAGAAGGTACCGTCGCTTAAATACGCTTCCAGCTTATATGTAAGTCCGGTCTCATTAGGCCTTCCCGCAGGATCAATGCTGCTGAACGGCTGTTTAATGACAAAATCATAATTCCCGTCTCCGTCTAAATCAGCAACTGCGATTTTGCTCGGCATATAATCCCCTTGAAACTTGATGGAGCGGTAATGAAGCTCAGTATCCTCTGAATCAACTTCAACCGCATCTGAGGCTGCCAAAGCCTGCTCGCCCAAAACCGGCTGTACCCAGTACTTGGCTTTCCCTTTTAAAGGATTTGTGTCGGTAAAATCTGTAGTCGCAGTGATTGGCGACTGATTCAACTTTTCTACCTGTCCAGCGGAATTTTCCCGGTAAACATCAAAGCCCACATCTTCCGGATCAGAATCCAGCAGCCGCCAGCTTAAGTATACTTTGTCTCCGTCTACTGCTTTGCCAACTAATCCCCGGCTCAACTTTTCGACAACTTTTTCCTGCGCCCATCCTTCAACTTTCGGCTTGTCCGCATGCTGAGGATCCAAGGCCGGAGTAAACCACTGCCGCTCTTTGGGATCCTCTGCATACGCTTTCCTGCTCAGCAGCAGTACGCTGAGCAGCGCTGCTGCAGCACCAACTACAATCACTATGGCCTCTCCTTTCAAATTTTGATGTCATTTAACCTACTCCTAACATACCGTATATTTTCTTGTATTGCAAGAAAGTGATGAGCTTTGCCATCACTAAAACCAACGATGCTGAAGTATTCTGCACACTAGTCGGCCATAATGCGAAGTGACGCGGTTGTTCCGCGTCACTTTTGCTTTGAAGTTAAAATCTGTCAGGAAACTGCTTTGTAATTCCCAATGACATTAAGTCAGCCATTTCTAGGGATTGGGTTTCGATCATATCATAGGTATCTACACTTGCCTGGTAATTGCCTTCCAGCATGGTTACAGCTTCCTGTGTAACTAATCTTAAGTGTTCAAACAGCATTGTTCTCCAGGTCTGGAGCGACCAAAATGGATTAATTTGAGCTAAAAACGCAGCGATTTCTTCAGCATTGCGGTGCCATTTGCGGTCTAATTTGGCCACTCTTTCCGCATCACCTGCTTTGGCTGCTTCTACCAACTCAGCTGCAACTACGAGATGCTCGGTTAAAAGCACACCCAATCTGGTGCCGATCTCTATTCCGTAATAGCTGGTAAATGCCTCTGCAAAATCCCAAGGATTCTGCAGCAGCCTGTTGATGGTCGCCTGCTGGTCCGGAAGCGAGAATACAATACTGGTAATGGTCATTCTTGTCCACGCACCATGCTGCTCCCACAGTTCACGCATTAAATTGATCAGGTCAAGTGCCTGGCAGCTGATCCACTGGCCGCCCATCATCAAAATTCTGGAAGGTCTGTGCTTTGAGGTATTCATACCACGCCCCCCTTTCTCCATCGTTATATTCTATGTCCGCAGGCATTGGGGGCAATGGTACGTGCAGTTCAATTTTGGGCGCAGCCTTAATACTCTGCTCCCGGATAGAGCGTGGAGTTATACAGGCGCTTACTCTGAGGCATTGGTCTGCCGCTGGCAGCGGAGAGATCATGCATTCTGCCGGCAAAGACCTTCGCCTCTTCCTGGTTGTAAACAATCACGCATTCCGGTCCGTTTTCCACAAGTTCGGCATGGACAACCAGACCGCGCATCGGAAACTCCACAACCTTATTTAAATATCCGTCATAAAGCGCGGGAAATACTCCAAAACCGCGGCGAAAAGCAAGGATGTAGTCCTGCGGTGTGTCATCCCAGTTGCGGACAGTATCAATGATGGTAGTCCATCCTTGAGTGTTCGGCTCTTCTTTGCAGAGCTCATTGCCCATGGAATCAAGCAGGAAAATACCGTCCTTGCCGTTTCTGCCCCTGACAATCCGATCCACGCCCGCAACTTGCAGTCCGGAATCATCGGGACGAAATTTGCCAACTGCCACATGCTGAGACTCGCGGCAGCCATCGTAGCGCCAGATTTCTCTGCCTTCGGCATCATACATAGCGGTGGAACTGCCGCCGATAATAATATATGATTCCGGTTTTGTCTCATCTAAAACCGGGCCCACCCAGATGCAGTCGGCATGATCATCTAAATTGCTGGACCAGATTTTGGTGCCATTTGCATCGAGAAAATCAAAACCGGCAATCACTTCATCCCGGCCGTCGCCGTTAAAATCATGCGCCCAGGGATAATGACCGATATTGCCTTGATGAGTCCATAAAAGCTTGAAATTATGATCCAGTGCCCACATCTGGCGGTAGCGGTCCTTGAGGATAATATCCCTGGGGTAATCATGACCGGTAAGATTCGCGATAATAATGCAGTCATGAGCATAGGGATTCGGCAGATCGCTGCTCTTCTTGATCTCCCCGCTCTTTCCGTCAATGATTAACAACTGTTTGTCCATGACGCAGATTACTTCATTAAACCCGTCGCCATCGATATCGTAAATTTGGGCGGGAAAATCAGATCCATGCCCTCCCGGGTCTTCGCTCGGGGTGCCCACCTGCCAGAGCATTTCTCCATCTAGATTAAAAGCAGTTAAACACACAGCCTGGTGAGGAATGAAGCGGTCATCAATACCACCGTCAGCCTGGACCATGAGCAGCTCTCTGCGGCCGTCTCCATCCAGATCCCCCACCAGCATTTTGCAGCGCTGTCCTGCTTTTGTAAGGTCGATAGTTTTTAGTAAAAATGGTTCCATCTAAGCCTGTCCTTTCCTTCAAATATTGCGGTGCTATAACCAATATGCTCTTCGCCGATTTATGCAAATCCCCTGCAAAATTGGTAAGGATTTGTTCCCCCAGAATATAAAAGACCAGCCTGCTTCAACCAGGCTGGTCCAATCTAACCTTATGTTTACCTCAAATAAGCGTCCAGCATCCAAGCCTGCTTTTCGAGATTTGCCAGGGAGCCAATCATCATATCAGCAGTTACTTCATCACCGATTTCCTGCGCAGCTGCGATGCCGGCACGGAGACCGCTGATCAAAACTTTGAAGTCTGCAAGAACAGCATTTACAGAATCAACACCGCTGATGCCCTCACTTGGAACTTCTTTAAGATCAGCGACTTTGAGGTAATCTGCCATTGATGCTAATGGACGTTCTCCTAGCTGGAGAATCCGCTCAGCAACTGCATCGATTTCCTCTGCTACACCATCATACAGTTCTTCGTACTTGGCATGGATATTAAAGAAGCCCAAGCCTTCAACATTCCAGTGATAGTTGTGCAGCTTAGTGTACAGCACATGCAGATTTGCTAAGTACTTATTTAAGTGTTCCACAACCTTCTTGCTTCCCTCGACTGGCAGTCCAATAAGATTTGTACTCATCAAAACAGCCTCCTTCTATCTTATCTTGTTTTATGTCCGTATTAATAATAACTCTTATTATGGATAATGTCCAATTTTTTACCAAAAAATTTTTGCATGCCACTCATTATTAGATCAAAAAAAGAGCCAGATCTGATGTTCTGACTCTTTTGTATATATGCGTTTATCCTTGAAGCTTCGGATCCATGATATCGCGGAACGCATCTCCGATTAAGTTCCAGGACAAGACAAACAGTACAATTGCCAATCCAGGGTACACAACTGTGTACCAGTAGGCCATGGGATTTCCTGGTGCTCCAAGAATCCAGTTGCGGGCATAGCTGATCATCTGACCCCAGTCAGCGTAGCCTTCCGGAGCTCCCAAACCAAGGAAACTCAAGCTGGCAGCTGTCACGACAATCGAACCCATATTCATCGAAGCTTGAATGATGACAGGGAAAATTGTATTGGGCAGGATATGCCGGATTAAAATCACAACATGGCTTACCCCTGCTGCCCGCGCAGCCATAACATACTCATCCTGCTTTACCTGAAGCACATTACCCCGGATTAAGCGGGCATAGCCGGTCCAGCGGAAGAGAATCATAGCCAGCATCACATTTTCCAAACCGCGGCCTAGGATCGTAGTAATTACAATCGCCGCGATTAGAAACGGGAAGCTCATGAAGATGTCCACAAAACGCATGACAATTTCGTCAAACTTACCACCGATATAGGCGCTGACTGAACCAATGATAATACCGATCAAACAGGAGATCGAGATGACGGTTAAACCCACTTTAAACGCAGTCCGAGTTCCCCATACTAATCCGTAATAGATATCCAGCTGTCCCTCTGTCAAACCCATGGGATGATCTTTGCTGGGAGGTGTCGGTGTGCTGGCAAAACCGTAGCGAGGAATGCGGTAGGGATCCGCATTAGGGTTCCTGGCCAGTACATCGTCAGGCAGAGGAGCAATCAGCGGTGCAAAGATCGCAACCAGCACAAAACCAAGCAAAATGATTAATCCGATTAACGATATAGGATTGCGAATCAGTTTTTTTAAAACCATACAGCGATCACTCCAATCTCACCCGCGGATCAATCACCGCATACAGAACATCGACAACTAAGTTGGTTAATACAAGGAGCACCCCATAGAAAAGGCTTGTCCCGAGCACTAAGGTATAGTCCATCTGCTGGGCGCCTTTGGCAATCAACAGTCCAATGCCCTTATAATCGAAGACAGTTTCAACAATAACGACACCGCTTAACAGTCCCAGGATCATGCTTCCTACTACAGTAATTACAGGAATCATGGCGTTGCGCCGCACATGGCGGTTAATAACCAGTCTTTCCATGAGGCCCTTGGCCCGAGCTGTGCGCACATAATCTTTATTCAGCACATCCAGCATGCTGGAGCGGGTAATCCGCAGAATATAAGCCCACCACAGATAAGCCAAGGTAATCGTTGGCGCAATAAGATGGCGGAGGGAATCTAAGAAAATATCAAACCGTCCGTTCAGCAGGGAATCAATTGTATTCATACCTGTGTATTGAACGAAACTGCCGCTTAAAATTACATTATCAGCCCAAACCGATAATCTGCCTGGTGGAAACCAACTCAAAAGACCATAGAAAATCAATAAGATGATGAGGCCAAAAACAAAGTCAGGCAGTGACCAGCCCACAATGGCAAAAATCCGGGATGTGTGGTCAAGCGGCTGGTTGTGGTTCTTCGCAGAGATGGTTCCTAACCAAACTCCGCCAAAGATAACGGGAATAACTGCAAATAAAGCTAATTCAAGTGTGGCAGGAAACCGTTTGGCAATTGCTTCCGTGACATACATATTGGCTGAAACAGAATAACCTAAGTCACCTTTGAGGACATTTTTCATCCAGGTGATATAGCGCTTCCAAACCGGCTGATCCAAGCCGTACTTGACAATCAATTCGCTGATACTTTGATTCTTCAGTTCCTCTGGGCTTTTAATATATGCACTGACTAATTGGGCAGGAGACAAAAATGACATGGCAATAAAGATCATTAATGTGACTCCAATCAGCACGATCGGAAGAAAAAGTAAGCGTCTAGTAATAAAGGTTAACATAACTATAACTCCTTGACTCTAATTTCAGGTAAGTGGGATCACCGCAAAGGTGACCCCACTTCAGTCCAATGTACCTAATCAACCTTTTTAGACAAGCTGTAGAAATCGTATTTCGCGCTGTAGGCTGGGCAGTGCACAAATCCTTCGACCCAATCTCTCATTACCCGGTGATCCGCTGGATCGATATAAGGCATCGCAACTGCATACTCATATGCTTTGCGATTGATTTCCTGATAAAGAGCTTCCCGCTCTTCGGTTGTCGGTGCCTGCATGGCTTGAGCCACTAAGTCGTCAAACTCAGCTTTAGCCAGTTCAACCAAGCCCTCGCCGCAATACCCAGCAAATGCGCCGGTGGAGCGAAGATAAGCGTCAACAAAGTTGTGAGCATCCGGGAAGTCTGCCAGCCAGCCCATGAAGAACACAGGTAGGGAACCGGCATCTAGCTTGCCAAGATAGGTTGCCCACTGCATGCCCTGTACTTCAATTTGGAACTTCGGATTGATCGATTCGATATTGTATTCAAGGATTTCAGCTGCAGTTTTCCGGGCGTTATTTCCGGTGTTGTAAAGCACTGTCAGCTTGAAGCCTTTATCCCACAGCTCACCGTTAAATGCTTGTCTAAAGTGCTGTTCAGCAAGTTCTAAGTCATGGCGGTACCATTCGCCACCTTCGTTGGAGAAAGGCAGAGAGTTCGGAATAAACCCGGTGGAAATGGTTCCGGCTCCATTGGCAACTTCATTCAGGTATCGCTCATAGTCGAAAGCATAGTTAAATGCTTTTCGCACATTGATATCAGCGAAAAAGTCGCTGGGAATGCCGTTTCCGTCAAGCTTACCGCTTCCCACAATGTCTTCGTTGCCTTCATAAGGAATAGTGAAGTTATACAGCAGCACTGTGTTGGAAATCTGTTCTAAGCCTTCTAAAACCCTGATTCCCTCGACACCCCGCAGCTGATTGAGATACTGGACGTCTGCGTAGATTGCATCAGCATCACCGCTCTGCAGCATCAGCTGACGGGTATTATATTCTTCAATGTATTTAACAAACACGGTTTCGAGCTCGGCTGGACCTCTGAAATAATCGTCATTGCGTTTTAACACAATCTGGCCGCCACTGCGATCCCAAGCCTGCAGTTTAAAGGGACCGGTACCATTGGCTTGTTCATACAAGGTCATTTCTTCTTTAGTGGGATCATACCATTTAGCCCATGTATCAGGCTCTCCATCCCAGTCACCCTTTTCAACCATCCAGGCTTTCTCCAGAATCGAAGCCCAGCTGCCGCCTTTAGCTAAGATCTGCAGAAACGGCGGGTAAGGACCGGCTAGTTTAAAGACAACTGCATCGCCTTCAACCTCTACAGCAGCATCGATTTTATCGAATGCAGCGCGGCGAATTGCCGGATCAACATCATTGATGTCAGTAAAGTCGCTGGGACCTCCAACGGATGCGATCAGCTGGCGCATACTCTGCACACCCAAAAGAGGCTCAAAGAACATCCAGATCGGTCCTCCGACCGGATCGGAAATCATATTCCGCTCAAAAGTGTATTCCACGTCTTCCGGTGTTAATTCATTGCCGGTGTGGAATTTCACACCTTTGCGGATCGGCACCTTAATTGTTCTGCCATCATCGGAAATTAAACCGTTGTCAATGGTTGGTACTTCAGTGGCTAAAATCGGTACCAGCTTGTTTAAATCGCCACCTTCATAGTCGAAAAGATTGTCATAAACCTGATGAATAATCTCGCCGCTGGCTGTATCGTAAGCGTAAGCGGGATCAAGGGTATCAGGTTCGCCAATAGAAATGTAAACGAATGTGTTCTCATCGGTAACCATTTTCTGGGGCTCTCCGCTAGGAACGCCGTTTTCGGTATCGTTGTTTCGTCCGAAGTAGGAATAAACTGCAAATCCTACTGCCAATACCAATACTAATGCTAGTACTATCCGTAGTCGTGAATTCATTTCTGTTTATGTTCCCTCCATTTTATGCGCCTTAAGGCTGTTTATAGTGCTGTGATCATTTATTAAGCGGTTTCAGGTTCGCTTACCTCAACACCTTTTAACTCTAACGCGTCTGTCCGGTGGCAGGCCGCGTAGTGTCCATTCTTATCCGCAGTCAATTCCGGACGCTCATGGCGGCACCGTTCGGTGGCATACGGGCATCGCGGATGGAAAGCGCACCCCTGCGGCGGATTTGCCGGACTGGGAACGTCCCCTTTCAGCACAATCTTATTATCTTTCACATCAGGATTAGGGCTGGGTATCGCGGAGAGCAGAGCCTCAGTATAAGGATGCTGCGGCGCTCTAAACAGCTGGTCAACATCTCCCATTTCCACAACACGTCCCAGATACATTACAGCAATGCGATCGCTGATATGCTGTACCACCGATAAATCATGGGCAACAAACACATAGGTCAATCCAAACTCTTCCTGCAGATCTTTAAGCAGATTGAGCACCTGCGCCTGCACCGATACGTCCAAGGCTGAGACAGGCTCATCACAGATGATTAGTGATGGATTTACCGATAAAGCCCTGGCTATTCCTATTCTCTGCCTCTGACCGCCGCTGAATTCATGAGGATAACGGTTCATATGGTGTGAACCTAAGCCGACAGCTTTCAAAAGGCTTTCTACCCGGTCATAGCGCTCGGTGCGGTTAGAAACACCGTTTGCTGCCAGTGGTTCGGCGACAATGTCGCGAACCCGCATGCGCGGATTGAGAGAAGAGTATGGGTCCTGGAAAATCATCTGGATCTCCGAACGCAGACTCTTAATGGTTTTGGAATTGACTTCAACCCAATTACCTTGATGGTTATACAAAATCTTGCCGTCAGTCGGCTGGATGAGCTGCATTAAGCTTAAACCAAGGGTGGTTTTGCCGCAGCCTGATTCACCAACCACGCCTAGGGTTTCGCCTCGGCGCACCTGCAGACTGACTCCATCAACCGCCTTGACCCAGCCCACAGTTCTGCGGAATAGGCCTTTGGTGATGGGATAGTATTTCTTTAAATCACGAACATCCAGTAAGAGTTCGGCATTTTTTGCAACAGCCATAATGCATTCCTTTCTACACCTTATTCTGAACCGGGAAACCAACAGCGTGCTAAGTGGTTGTCCCCAACCTCAGCAAAAGGCGGCTCTTCTTTGCATTTTTCCTGCGCTCTCGGGCATCTGTCTCTGAAACTGCACCCGCTGGGTGGATTGATCGGGTCGGGTACTACACCTTTGATCGGTTCAAGTCTATCTTTCTTTTCACCCAGCTTGGGAATGGACTTAAATAAGCCAATCGTATACGGATGAGCAGGGTCGTGATAGAGAGTCCGCACATCAGTATACTCAACTACTTTGCCCAGATACATTACTGCAACATTATCGCAGATCCGGCCCACAACACCAAGATTGTGAGTGATCATCATAATCGACATTTTGAATTCTTCCTGCAGATCTTTCATCAGATCAAGGATTTGAGCCTGAATCGTCACATCCAGGGCTGTGGTAGGCTCATCTGCAATCAAAAGGCTGGGATTGCATGAGAGCGCCATAGCAATCATCGCTCGCTGGCGCATCCCCCCGCTCATTTGATGCGGATACTCTCTGACCCGCTGTTTGGGGCTGGGAATACCTACTTTGGCCAGCATCTCTTCAGCCATCTTCCAGGCCTGTTTCTCTGTTACTTTTTGATGCAGCATAATCGCTTCAACAATTTGGTACCCAACTGTATAAACCGGATTAAGAGAAGTCATGGGCTCCTGAAAGATCATGGCAATCTCATTACCACGGATCTGACGCATCATCGCGCCGGTGGGATCCTGCTGGGCTAAATCGATTACCTCACCATCGCGATTGCGAAAAAGGATTTTGCCGGCATGGATCTTGCCATGGGGTCTCGGCAAAAGCTGCATAATCGATAAGGCGGTCATGCTTTTTCCGCAGCCGCTTTCCCCAACTACACCCAGGACTTCCTCTTTTTTTATCTCAAAGGAGACTCCATTGACTGCTTTTACCAAGCCTGCCTCACTTGAGATATAGGTATGCAGATCCTCTACCCTCAGCAGTGTATCAGGGTCCATTCTGTTGTGCTCAGTGGCATGAGCTTTATCAGTCATGATGATAACCTCCAGTTTGATTTTCCTGGAAAATCATGGAATTCATAATTAAATGCATTATATTAATAATAACATTGATCTATTTTAGCAACTAGAGCTCTTTCTGTCAATTGAAGGAGACCGTGTTTTACCTGCATCGTTATAAAAATAACATCCGTAAAATAACGGATCATTTCCTGATCTTATGTTTAGTCTTGCCTGATTGCTGCCGCTCAATCACGCAAAAAAGCAACCAACCCCCAGACTAATGCTGGCTTGAGGTTGGTCGCTTAAACGGCTTTATTCCACTTCGATCGGACCGGTCCATCTTTGGATCCCGCCCGTCAGATTATACACGTCTGTAAAACCCATATCCATCAGCATCTGCTGTCCAAATTCGCTGCGGTTGCCGCTGCGGCAGATTACTACGATTTTTTGGCTGGGATCAATCTCCTTCAGCCGTTCCGAACGATCCAAATCTCCTAAGGGAATCAGTATTGAGCCAGGAATATGTCCAGCTGCATATTCATCCGGCTCACGCACATCGAGCAAGACGACTTCGGCATCGGTTGCCAGCATTTTCAGCAATTCCTCTGCGTCAACTTCCGCGCCAGGGCTGGGTTTATTGATTAACTGCCAAGCGATAAAAGCAATTAACGCAGCAGTAATAAACCATTTTTTCATATCCGGCTCCCCTTTAACTTAGTCGCTTATATTATATCCATGTGCCGAAAATAAAAAAACTCATCGAGCTGATGAGCGCCGCTGATATAAAAAGTGGTGCCGGGGGCGGGAATCGAACCCGCACGGGCTTAACGCCCAACGGATTTTAAGTCCGTAGCGTCTACCTATTCCGCCACCCCGGCACTCCGAATCACAACTGCAATTATATAATTTATCTTGATAATTGTCAATACCTAATTCATTTCTTATTGTGGCTGATCCGGGATTAGAATATGTGCCAAACTCCCTGCATCAAATCACCATCACTTACCAGTATTCGTTCTGCTCCCAACAAATCCATCAGTACAGCGCATATTCCTGCTCCGGCAGGAATAACATCAGCTCTGCCCGGGTTAAGTCCCGGCAGAACTTCTCGCTCATGAAGCTTCATTCTGGCAAGCTTTTCGAACCAAGCTTCAATCCTCTCTTTGGTTAAGCAGAATCCTGTAATTTTATCAGGATCATAGTCCACAAGTTCTAATTCCAACGCTGCAAGCGTGGTAATTGTGCCGCCGACGCCTATAACAGTCAGATTTCCCGACACATCGACAGGCAACTGCCGGATCAGGGCAGCTGTCCTTTCTCGCACCGTCTTCTGCAGGCTGCCCAGCTCCTGATTGTCCATCTCCGTCATCCGCACAGCGCCAACCTGACAAGAACCGCTGAAGAGGACTTCACCATTTGACCGGCCGCAAACAATCTCCGTACTGCCTCCACCGATATCGATTACCAGCAGTTCATCACCAAGAAAAACACCCGCATCCTGCACCGCTTTCCACGCGCCCACAAACGACGCCCAAGCTTCTTCCTGTCCAGATAAGACTCGCACAGCCCATCCAGTCCGCTCTTTAACACCTTTTAAGAACTCAGCTTGATTGGCTGCGTCCCTAACCGCGCTGGTAGCAGTTACGATTAGGCGTTCAATCGGATAGTGGCTGAGAAGCTCCTGGTACTCCGCCAGCGCTTGATAAGTTCGCTCTAAGGCCTCCGGTCTGAGGTGCCCTGATGCATTGACTCCCTGCCCTAATCGGGTTATTTTCAGCTGCCTGACTGCCGGCATGATCTGCATACCAGATTCGGTATGCGCAGTTTCTGCGATTAACAGGCGGGTCGAATTAGTGCCGATATCAATTGTGGCAATCATAGCAGTCTCCTATTTCTCCAATTTGCATTCGCCGGATGAGCAGTTCAGCTCTCCATCCAGGGCTTCATAAACCATTTTTCCGATGGTGTTATTGCCCAAAACTAAATAATCACCGAAATGGGCGTGCAGGCATTTAACACCATCATACGAGCGGGTGCCACCGACGCCAGTTTCTGCGATCACTTGATATTCGTTGGGATAATTCTTGGCCAGCGCCCTAAGGACCTCCTCAGGAATAAGGCTGCGCCGAAATTCGGCGTGCGCCTCGTGATCTTTTTTAACTGCTTCAGCAAATTCTTCATCAGCAGCAATCCGCTCCTGAAGCGTGCCGATCAATCCAGTGCTTTCGATTTTACTGATCATTTTTCGCAAATACGGACATGTAAGCCACAGCGAAGTCGGAAATACTGTTACCTGCTCCACCTTAGTAATCACCGGCCGATTAACAATCACTTGGGGATATCCGTATTTACATCTTTTGGCAATCCCCAAAACACCTCTGGGCTCCCGGCCTAATTGATTGGTTATAACTTGATAATCCTGCTGTGTTACTTGTTCAAGACTATTTTGCATTCCTATGCCTCCATTATGGAAAAAAACATCCCCGAAGGGATGTAATATATTAATATGGCAATGAACAAATCAACTTACGCTCTATCTCGCGCCCCTGCCACCTCGTTTCGAGTCTAAACTCTTTCTCAGAGCTTGCTGCCTTTCATCACTGTCTTTGAGAAAGCGCGCTAACCTTTCTTCGAAATCGTTGGCGCTTGCAGCTCTCCGTCTCGCTCTACCATGTTGAGGATAACTTTGTACCTGGGATTTGGGATTAGCCTGTTTGATTGAGAGACCAATTTTACCGTCGCTGATATTGATAACTTTTACTTTGACGCAGTCTTCGCGTTTCAGGTAATCGTTGATGTCTTTTACGTAAGTATCTGCTACCTCTGAAATGTGTACTAGACCAGTCTCCCCATTCTCAAGCTCTACAAATGCTCCGAAATTGGTAATCCCAGTTACCTTACCCTCGACAATGCTGCCGACATCGATTGACATACGTTAATAAATTCCTCCTCTTAGATTTTGCCACTGCAGGGCCGCGGCTATTTTATATTATACATTATCAGAAATTTTGTGTCAATCGACCATGCCTATTTCTTTCCGGCTCAGTCGGATGATTCCGTGATGATGAACCGGGTCTCTCCTGGTTTAACCAAACCAAGTTCTTCTCTTGCCACTTTCTCGATATATTCTTCGGAGCGATGGTACTCAATTTCTTCTCGGATTTGGGCATTGCGAAGTTCCAATGCCTGAATTTCATTGGTCAGCCGGGCTATTTCCTTCCTGAGGCGGTGATGCTCCATAAAACCTTTTCCAAAAGCATAGCCCAGCCAGATAATCAGCAGCAGTAAAACAATCTTGCCGTACGCTGGCTTCTTCCTTGTCCTTCCCACAGCCATCAGAACCTCCCCTTTATGGAGAAGTTCGGGAGCAATCAGCGTTTTCCTGCCAGGAAATGGAATTACTGGCGCCGCCAAAGGGATGCAAAGGGAGATTGCCAGCGCAGTCCACCTCTGCGGAACCGCCATCTCCAATTCGAATCAAACTTAATGGAACTGCGGCCGCTTCTGCGGGCGCTGAATGCTAAAATCAGGTCCTGAAGGGTCTTTACAGGCAGAATGACTACGGAGAAAACCAGTCCACAGATATAACTGATAATATATCCAATCAGATTAATCAGACCGGCAAAAAGCCGAATCACTATTCTGCTGAACAGCAGATAGTAGAAGGCCGCGCCTAATAGAATCCCGATCAGGACATAGAAGCGCAGTTCACCCCAGTTCGCCACCAAAAGGTAGACAATAAGTACCGGTGCCGCCACCAGCCAGAAGATAAGATCCATAACCGCTGCGGTAATTGCCCCGGGCTGCAGGCGTGAGCGAATCACGCGGTATAAGTCAAAAATAAGCCCGATCGAAGCGCCTGCAATTAGTGTAACAGCAAATGCATACAGCTGTACGCTAAGCGAATCCATGCTTACACCTCCAGGAGCTTTGAATTCTCTTTACCATAACAGTGTATGCATTTGGCCTGTAACATGTGAATCACCGAAACAATTTTGCTAAAATACCCTTGCCCTTCTGCCCAAACGAATCCTTGGTATACTCCAGGGTCTTGATATATCCCAATACTACTAAACTGCTGGTTTCCAGATTCAGCTCGTTGATGTGCAGATCTTCTCCGCGAATGATCAAACCGCCTTCCTCTGTCTCTAGGGCAATCTCCCGGTCATCAAAGCTGTCTACATTCAGCACACCGTCAACATTTAAGCGTTCCCGCTGTACCAGCAGCACCTGATGTCTGGCTGCTGAAGTAGGATACTTTCTTTCATCCATCTGAACGTACCTCCCACTGCTTTTGGTACAATCTATGCAGAAAGAGTGGGAAATAGAATCAGATTCTGCCTAATCATAGAGTTTCTTGATTTCTACGCCTTTAAAGAAACTCTTAGCAATTTCCTCTGGCGACTTGCCTTCTTTGGCCATTTTAAACGCATCCCACTGGCTTAGGCCTACGCCGTGTCCATAGCCCGTTCCCCTAATCGTGAGCGTGCCTTCGCTTACTTCCCAATCAGTTACCAAAGTGGATTTCATTTTGGTTGAATCAACGGCAATGCGAAAATCCGAGCCGTGGATAGCAGCGGTGCCATCAGAGCCTACTACTTCAATTTGGGTAATCCGATCTGTCGACCCCCGGTCAGTGATCTTAAGGTCTTGAATTTGCCCAACGTTGATGCCCACCGGTGCCAGCAGTCCCTGCAGCTCTGCCAAGGTATATTTGGCTTCCCAGTTGGTTACGTCTTCGGGAGCATACTGATTCTCACCCAAATCCACACTGGCAATATAGGGCGGTTCCGCTTCCTGGTAATTCAAGCCCTCTTTGGCAGTAGTAGTTTTGCCGCCGGAGTAAGCGTGAAACCAGCCCTTGACATAGCGATCCTCATAAGTCAAGACCTCACCTCTGGTCATTTCCACCGCTTGGCGGATTTCCGGAGTAATGGCATCAGGGTTATAGGCTTGGGCTTCTTCGATGTTTGTGGAAATGTCCGCTCCATATTTTTCCTGCAGGCCCCCTTCAGCCATCAGCGCCAAGGTAAAGCTGCGGGCAAAGATAGCCTGGGCGCCGTAAGCTTCCAGCGGCCAATCGGGAAACATTTCTCCTGCTACAACACCCTGAAGGTACTCTTCCAATCCCATCGTTCTTTTTTCGCCGGTTTCATTGAAATAGACGGTAATCTGCGGTTCCTGATCCAACTCTTTGGCGAGATCGTCCCGGTCACCGCTCCAGCTCACCATCACAGCCACAGCGGCAATTATGAGTAAAATCAAGCCGGCAGCCGCTTTCTGTCCTCTAGTAAATCCCAAAATCGCTACCTCCTATCTTTTCAGCCGCGGTATTAACAGAATTGTCTTGTATTAGCTTGCTGTTTTTCGCCAAATATTATGCCGAAGCCGATCAAAAGAAAGTTTTCAGGGAAAAAATTGCCAATATAGCAGGAATAGTATTACAGGTCACAGAATATACAAGTGAATTACTTTACCTCAAGGGGGTTAAACTGTGAACAAGAGTGATCTTATTAATGCAGTGGCTAAAGAAGCAAATTTAACAAAGAAGGCTGCAAGTGATGCTGTGGAGGCTACCTTTTCGGCTATCCAAGATGCTTTAGCAAAAGGTGAGAAGGTAACGCTGGTCGGATTTGGTACTTTTGAAGTGCGTGAACGTAAAGAGCGCCAAGGCGTTAATCCATCAACTGGCGAGAAAATTACCATCCCAGCGACAGTTGTCCCGGCATTCAAGCCAGGTAAGAATTTAAAAGAAGCTGTTCTTGCATCTAAGTAAAACACCAGCCTGCACCTGCAGGCTTTATTTTGTATTGGAGGTAATCTTTACATGGCCCGCTACACATTAGCATCCCTAATCGAGATCATGGCACAACTTCGCAGCGAGGAAGGCTGTCCCTGGGATCGGGAGCAGACCCATCAAAGTCTAACCCGCTACCTGATCGAAGAAGCTTACGAAGTAATTGATGCCATCGAAGAGCAGGACGATCAGGCTCTGGCGGAAGAGCTGGGAGATGTACTGCTGCAGGTGGTATTTCACGCTCAAATTGGAGCAGAAGACGGGCGGTTTACCATGGATGATGTGCTGAACGCTGTGTGCGAGAAAATGATCCGCCGCCATCCCCATGTCTTTGCCGATACCGAGGTTCATTCTGTCAAGGATGTACTTTCCAACTGGGAAGCCATCAAAAGAAAGGAAAAAGCTAATCAAGACCGAGAGTCACTCCTAGATGGAATTCCCAGGCATCTACCGGCGCTGCTGCGGGCAGAAAAAGTGCAGAGTAAAGCTAGTAAAGTGGGATTTGATTGGGATGACATCAGCGGCACATTTGCTAAACTCGAGGAAGAGATTGAAGAGTTTAAGCAGGCTGCCGCATCCGGCAATCAGGATCAGATAACCGCAGAAATGGGCGATTTGTTTTTTAGTCTGGTCAATATCTGCCGCTTCCTCAACATCAACCCTGAGCAGGCTTTAAACTTAACTACCGATAAGTTTATCCGCCGCTTCCAATACATTGAAAAAGAGGCTGCCCGGGAAAACCGGGAGCTTAATACGATGAGTCTTGCTGAAATGGATCAGCTTTGGGAGAAGGCAAAAAAAGACTCCTAGTTCATAACTTAAGCATAAAACTTAGTTATGGATAGGAGCCAGACTGGACTTTCATATTACTGTTCCATTTGTTTAGCCAGAAATCCGGCTGCTGTCTCAGCAAGCTTTATTTCCAATTCTCCCAGCTGTGTATTAGGATCCTTCGTGCAGATCAGCACTGCCCCGATGGGATCTCCTTCCGCAATTATCGGAGCAATAACCTGACTTTCAAAATCCCATCGGTCGTCATCATCCGCGGTATCGCTTTTGGTAACTACCATGGTTCTGCGGGATTCCATCGCCTTTTCAATAACATCGTTAACAGATTTATCTATCCACTGCTTTTTAGCTGCCCCGGCTACAGCTACAACTGCGTCCCGATCTGAAATCAGTGCAATATGCCCAGTTGACTCATATAATGAATCTGCATATTCTTGAGCAAAGTCACCCAGTTCACCGATTGGAGAATATTTCTTTAAGATAACTTCGCCTTCGCGGTCAACAAATATTTCCAGCGGATCGCCTTCGCGGATGCGTAAGGTGCGCCTAATTTCTTTGGGAATCACTACTCGTCCTAGATCGTCTATGCGTCTGACTATTCCTGTAGCTTTCAAGAGCCACGCCCCTCCTTCGTGTTGGGTAAGTTCACTGTTAGTATATAACCAGCGTACTATTTTTATTCATTTTTCCCAGCTACACGTATTTACTCCAAAGCCTGCAGCACTTTCTGCAGGAGCAGTAAAGCCTCATAATCCGATAGTCCATCTGTCTTGATCTTAATCTGGGGATTTCTGCTGTGCACATAACCAACTTGGCCTCTAAACTGACGCACTAGGCTGGTATATTTGTCGTTTGCTCTGACAATACCCGGCAGCGAGCGGACTACAAACATCTTCTTCTCCCAGAAAATGCTGGCGATACCTACCCGCTTTGCCAGCACCTTAATCCGGGTCACCAAGACCAAGTTTCGCACCGCATCGGGAAGATCCCCAAAGCGATCCACGATCTCGGCTTCCAGTTCATCCGCATCTTCCAGTGTCCGCACTGCAGCCAGCTTCTTATACAGCTCTACTTTCTGCTTGGGATCAGGCACATACTCATCCCCGATATAGGCGTCAACCTGCAGGTCGAGTACAGGATCGGGAACCTCCTGCTCAACATGGCCTTTGAGCTTTTGGATAGCTTCTTCTAGAAGCTTGCAGTAAAGCTCGAATCCTACCGAAGTGATAAACCCATGCTGCTCAGGCCCGAGAATATTACCGGCTCCCCGGATTTCTAAATCCCGCATAGCTATTTTTATTCCTGATCCGAGCTCAGAAAACTCCTTGATGGCTTGAAGGCGTTTTTCAGCGTCTTCTGTTAGTATTTTATCCTTCCGATAGGTAAAATACGCATAGGCTACCCGATTTGTCCGGCCAACACGGCCCCGCAGCTGATACAGCTGGGCCAGGCCAAGATGGTCCGCATCGTAAATAACAAGGGTGTTGACATTGCTGATATCCATCCCGGTTTCAATGATAGTTGTGCAGAGAAGAATGTCATATTCATGGTTATAGAAGTCGAGCATCACTCGCTCCAGCCGGTTTTCATCCATCTGCCCGTGGGCAACAGCAATTCTCGCCTCAGGAACCAAATTCTGCAGGCGCTGGTACATAGCATCTATGCCGCGAACCCTGTTGTAGACAAAGTAGACCTGTCCCTGCCGCGCTAATTCACGATTAATCGCCTGAGCAATCGTTTGGTCATCCCATTCCATCACATAAGTGCGGATTGGGAAGCGATCTTCTGGAGGGGTTTCGATCAAGCTCATATCCCGCACTCCCACAAGTGACATGTGCAGGGTGCGTGGTATTGGCGTAGCCGACAGAGTCAGCACATCCACATTTTTGGAGATTTCTTTGAGTCTTTCTTTTTGGGCTACTCCAAACCGCTGCTCTTCATCAATTATAACCAGTCCTAAATCATGGTAAACAATATCCTTGGACAGCAGCCGGTGAGTGCCGATGACGATATCGACAGTACCGTCTTTCAGGCCTTTAACCACCTGCTTTTGCTCTGCAGCCGACTGGAACCGGGACAAAACGCCGATGTTTACCGGATAATCTTCAAACCGCTCTGTAAATGTGCGGTAATGCTGCTGAGCAAGAATTGTGGTGGGCACCAGCACAGCGGTCTGCTTACCGGCATTGACAGCTTTAAACGCAGCCCGAATGGCCACTTCAGTTTTACCGTACCCAACATCGCCGCAGAGAAGGCGGTCCATCGGCCGAGTTTTTTCCATATCCCGCTTTACTTCTTCTATGGCGCGGATTTGGTCCGGTGTTTCCTCATACGGAAATGCTTCTTCAAACTCAGCCTGCCAAGGCGTATCCTCAGGAAATTGAAAACCTTCAGTGGCTTCCCGCTCAGCATATAACTTGATTAAACCTTCAGCTAAATCCTGAACCGATTCTTTTACCCGCTTCTTAACACGAGCCCACTCAGCGCCTCCCAGCTTAGACAGCTTCGGCGCCGCATCGTTTAATCCCACATAGCGCTGGAGCAGTCCAATTTGATCGGTCGGCACATAGAGGCGGTCTTTGCCGGCAAATCTGATCAAAAGGTAGTCCTTGCTGGTATTCTGAACTTCGAGGGTTTCAATCCCTAAATACTGCCCGATCCCGTGATTGATATGAACAACATAATCGCCAGCTTTCAGATCCGACTCGGTAAGCCGAACTTGGGTATCGGTGCGGTTTACCCGCCGCTTCGCTCTCTGTCTGCCGTAGATTTCCAGCTCAGTAATGATTAAAAGCTTAAAACCCGAGTAGTCCATGCCGGTCTCGAGGCTGCCGGCAGTAACGATACAGTTCCCGACTTTGAGTTTATCCTCGATGCTGTCAGTATATTGAGCAGGAATATCACTGTCTTTTAAAAACTCCACCAGCTTGCGTCCCCGCTCCGCAGTGGACACCACTATGAGAATCCGGTAGTGCTGCTTGCGGCACTGCTGGATTTTTTTAACAAAGCCGTCGAGATCTTTCTGGTAGTGTTCCGGAGATTTGATCTTCATCTGATGCGCTGAAGGAGTGCCCATTTCGGGGATGCGCTTATCCAAAACAGACAGGTAGAGAGAATGGGCGTGGGTGCTGATAGAATGCCACAGCTCTTCCCACTTGATAAAAACGTCAGCCATTTTCGGCAGCACTCTGCCGCTGGTCAATAAACCGGAGATGGTATCGCCGATATCCTGCAGATACAGCTTGTGGTGCTCTTTGACCCGCGCTGGTTCACTGACAATAATTAAACTCTGCTTCGGCAGATAATCTAGGAGAGTATATGCTTTTGAAAAGTAAGGAAGATATTGATCAATGCCCGAAAAATAGGTCTTATTTTCCAACAATTCCAGATTTGCCGCGGTTTTTGCAAGCAGTTTATCCGCTGCTTCCTCGTTCTCGATTTTCAACAACTTTGCGCTCTGGCGCTTAGCATCCTGCCAGATATCATCTCTAACCTGTTCAAAGTCAAGATCCACATACAGTCGATCCCGCGCCGGAAAGATAGTAACCTGGTCAACTTTTTCTATAGAAAGCTGGTCATCGATCCTAAATGTTCGAATCGAGTCGACTTCATCATCAAACAGCTCTATCCGCACTGGATGTTCATCTGTAAAAGGATAAATATCAATTATTCCGCCGCGAATACTGAACTGTCCGTAACTTTCAACCATATCTACGCGCTCATAACCCAGCCTAACCAGATCAGCCGGAAGTTGATTCAAATTGACGCGGGTATCGAGATCGATTGTCAGCTGATGCTGATAGAAATAATCTGGTTCAATCAGCGCCTCAGTTAAAGCTTGGATTGAAACACAGATGATACTGCCAGGCTCACGGATCTGTTTCAGCACATCCAGCCGGCTTTTGCGCAGCTCCCAATCGATCACTGCTTCCTCATGGGGCAGCAGCTCATTGGGATTAAATACCAGAACAGTGCGATTTGGCAGTAAATTTTGCAAATCCTGCGCGATTGTTTCTGCCTGCTGTTGATTATAGCCAATAAACAGCGTCACAGCCTGAGGGTCTGCCACAACAGCCGTAAGCAGGCTGCGCTGAGAACCGGATAATCCTAAGATCAGCTGTTTCTCGCCTTTGGCAGTTTTCTCGCGAATTGCTTGAAACTCCCGCGACCGGCTGACCAAATCTACTAATCCATGTAACGACAACTTCTTATCCTCCAATCGCCAAAGCCAACTTTCAAATTAGTCATCATTTCCTGCTACTATTATATTGATTCATGGCCTGCTCAATACCGGAGCTGATCCATACTTCCACAGCATCAGCACACCGGGCAACTACATCTTGATAGGTGCGCATTTCTTCATCAGAAATTTTTGCCAGCACATAATCAGGTACAGACATTGGACCCTCCGGTCTGCCGATCCCGATTTTCAGACGAGGAAAGGCTTGGCTCTGCAGCTGATTGATAATGCTCTGCATTCCTTTGTGCCCGCCGCTGCTGCCTTCTGCTCTCATCCGGATCCGGTAAGGTTCTAGGTCCAGATCGTCATAAATCACCAGCAGATCAGATAAATCAATCGGCCAGTACCTCACAATCGCTTGTACCGCTGTGCCGCTGAGATTCATAAAGGTCTGGGGCTTGACTAAAATTACTTTTTCGTCCAAATAATGCCCTTCCGCAATAATTGAGTGAAATTTCTTGCTATTCAGGCTAACGCTCATCCTGCGGGCAAGTTCGTCTATAACCCAAAAACCAGCATTATGTCTGGTCTGCTCATATTTTTTACCCGGATTGCCTAATCCTACAATTATTTTCACTTTAAAATCCTCCAGAACAGTGAAGGAACGCACATAGCGTGCATTCCTTCACTTCTGTTTCTGCATTTAATTCTAGTATATGATTATTCTTCTGCTTCAGCTTCTGCTTCTGCTTCTTCTGCAGCTTCAACTTCGGCTTCTTCATCTTCTGCGGACTCTTCAACTTTAGTCGGAGCAGCAACTGTGACAATTACTTCGTCCGGATCCTGGTTGACAGTAATTTTGCCGCCAAGATCAAGATCGCTGACAGTTATGGTATCACCGATTACCATCTGCGATACATCAATAGTAATGTTCTCCGGAATATCCATTGGCAGACAAGAAATGTTCAGTTCTCTCATAACTAAGTTGACTAAGCCGCCATCGGATTCCCGTTCTTCCTCGCCTGTAAGTACCACAAATACGGTAGTATCCACAGGTTTGTCCATAGAAACTTCATAGAAATCGACATGGTCGATGGTGCCTCTGACAAAATCACGCTGCAGGTCTTTAATCAAAACAATCTTTTTCTCGCCACCAACAGCTAAGTCAATCAGAGGTTCTCCGGATTGAATGGCCTTTTCCAATTCCCGCTCTGCAACTAACAAATGGACATTGTCATTATTGCGTCCATACACATTACCGGGAACTAATTTTTCGCGACGAAGTTTCTTGACAGCATTGGTACCAAAAGCGGTGCGTACTTCCGCTGCAAGTTGGTAATTTGCCATTTTGTTTCCTCCTTTCACTCACCACTCATTGGTCTATTATAGCATCGTTGTTAAAAGTTAGTCAAACAGCTTGCTTACAGGCTGTTCTTCAAAGATGCGTCTGATCGCCTGTGCGAAGAGGTCTGCAACCGATAGCACTTTCAGTTTCGGGAACATCCGATCTTCGGGGATGTTAATTGTATCGGTTACAATGACCTCTTTGAGAGGGCTCTCCTGCAGTTTCTCCGGTGCTTGTCCAGAAAATACTGCGTGGGTAGCGCACGCATAGACTTCTGTGGCGCCATTTTCCATCAGAGCTGCCGCAGCGTTGACAATTGTTCCGCCTGTGTCAATCATATCATCAAATAAAACGCAGGTTTTGCCTTCGACACTGCCGATAATGTTCATTACTTCCGATACATTGGCCGCAGGCCGACGCTTGTCCACAATGGCTATGGAGCAGTTGAGGCGATTGGCTAGCTTTCTAGCCCGCACAACTCCGCCCACATCGGGTGCTACAACCATGTAATTGTCAAGCTGTTTTGATTTTAAGTAGTCTTCAATAATCGGCAGCGCCCGCAGATTGTCTACAGGGATGTCAAAAAAGCCTTGAATTTGATCGGCATGGAGGTCCATGGTGACTACTCTGTCTGCACCGGCAGCATATAAAAGATTAGCTACCAGCTTAGCGCCAATGGAATCCCGGGGTTGGGTTTTCCGATCTTGGCGGGCATACCCGTAATAAGGAATTACTGCTGCAATCATCTTGGCTGATGCCCGCTTCATGGCATCGATTAACAGCAGCAGTTCCATCAGGTTTTCAGCCGTCGGCTTATGGGTCGGCTGAATGATATAAACTTCATAGCCGCGCACAGTTTCATGGATCTTAATGCTGATCTCACCATCTTTAAAACGGCCCACTTCAGCTTGACCCAATGATTCTCCCAGGTGCGCAGCAATACTTGCCGCTAACTTAGGATTAGCGTTTCCAGTAAAAATCTTTAATTTTTTATCATACGCATTAACTATCACTTGCTAGCCCTCCGTCTTATTCCATCCCTCTTTATTAACCTGTCGCGCTCTTCCAATTGCCAGGCTTTCGGCCGGCACATCCTTAGTTATGGTTGATCCGGCAGCAACAAACGCTCCTCGGTGGACCTTAACCGGAGCCACCAAATTTGAATTGCAGCCAATAAAACTACTGTCTTCAATAACAGTTTGATGCTTGTGCTTGCCATCATAATTAGCGGTGATTACTCCGCAGCCGATGTTCACCTTTGAGCCTACAACTGCATCGCCAACATAGGATAAATGGGGGATTTTACTTTGATCCGCAACTTGACTGTTCTTAACTTCCACAAAGTCTCCAATTCTGCATTTGGAACCGATGGCAGTGCCGGGACGAATGTAGGCAAAAGGCCCTACTGTTGTCTCACTGCCGATACTGCTTTCAAGCACTATCGATTGTTCTATAGTAACATGATCTCCAAGTTCTGCCGCATCTAAACGTACATTGGGACCAACTAGGCAGCTGTTGCCGATTTTAGTGCCCCGCTGCAGATAAGTGTTTGGATAAATCACCGTATCGCGTCCGATTTCACAATTCGGCTCGATATAGGTCTGCTCCGGATTAATAATTGTAACCCCGTTCAGCATATGCTCCCGACAGATCCGCTCTCTCAGAATCCGATCCGCTTGTGCAAGCTGAACCCGGTCATTTACACCAATTGATTCTTCCGGATCCTCGAGCAGATACGCAGCAGCTGTATGTCCATCACGGATCATCAGTGGTATTACGTCCGGCAGATAGTACTCTGCCTGGGCATTATCGGGCGTGATTTCGGCTAAATATTTGAACAGCAGCTTACTGTCAAAGCAGTATGTTCCGGTATTGATCTCTTTGATTTGCTGTTCAGCTTCAGAGGCATCTTTATCCTCAACAATCCGCTCGATATACCCCTGATCATCCCTGATTACTCGTCCATAACCTGTCGGATCTGCAAATTCAGCTGTAATAACTGTCGCAGCAGCCCGCTGCTTTTGATGAAAATCTAGAATTGCTTTGAATGTTTCAGCGCGGAACAGAGGTGTGTCCGCGTAGGTAACTAACACTGGACCATCAAAATCTGTCAGGACCTGACGGCACTGATCAACAGCGTGTCCGGTACCCAATTGCTCTTCCTGAACCACATATTCGATATCCGGAACTGCCTGGCGTACCTGTTCACCCGCGTGTCCAACCACCAAGTAAACTCGATCAAACCCGGCAGCACAGACATTATCAACGATCAACTTCACCATCGGGACTCCGCAGACTTTATGCAGTGGTTTGGGAAGATCTGATTTCATCCGCTGACCCTGCCCTGCGGCCAATATGATCGCGCTTGTGAGCAATGTTCTCCCCCTCGTCATCCAAAATTTCACCAAACATGACTGCATTCGGTACTGTAAAGTCGTTTCCCTGCCAAATTTATGATTTGCCGCTTATTTTATTTTGACAGTCTTTTGTGACTTTTTTGCACCTACTTCACCATTATATGTAAATTGAATACACAAGGGTGAATAAAATAAAAAAACTCCCTCAATGCTGAGGTGAGAAAAAGAAAAGGCAGGGGTGCCTGGATTCGAACCAGGGATCCCGGAGTCAGAGTCCGGTGCCTTGACCACTTGGCCACACCCCAATATCTACATATAAAGTATAGCAAATTGAATTTGTAAAATCAACTCAAAATATGAGATAAACTTAGAGGAATTATTCACCATTAATAATCGGGAAAGAACATGGCATCGGTAAAGTATTCCTGGAAATCAGCCCGTGCCGACAATTCGATGTATTTGATCCGCCGCTTGAGCTCTAATGCTTCCGCTTTAGCACTGCGGTCCAGCAGCCAGCGCTTAGCTCCCGCACCAGCACCATTGCCAATCTTCTCCACCCGCGCTAGCAGCTCTTTCGGAATCAAGCCAAGGGCGGCAGCGCTTTCAGGATTGATGTAGTTGCCAAAACCACCCGCCAGATAAACCCTGTCGACATCTGCCAATTCAATCCCGGACTCTTGAATCAGGATCCTGATTCCTGCCGCAACCGCACCGGCTGCCAGCTGATACTCCCGCACATCCCTTTGGGTCAGGAAAATATCATAGTTGGGAATAATTTGGTATGCGGGCTGCTCGCGGTATTCAACCAGCTCTTCCCTATTCTCGAAAGCTCCGGTAGGGGTCAGCCATCCGTTTGTGTACAGCGCCGCGATAATATCCACCAAGCCCGAGCCGCAGATACCGACCGGCTCTCTTCCGCCGATAGTCTCGTACTCAATCTGATTCTGGTTAGTGATCCGATAGGAAGCTACAGCTCCAGGCATTCCACTCATGCCGAAGGCAATTCGCGCACCTTCAAAAGCCGGACCTGCCGCCGCCGAGCAAGCAAATATCTGATCCTTGTTGCCCAGGACAATTTCGCCATTGGTTCCGATGTCCACCAAGAGCTTCCATCCATCGCAGTTAAAATCAGTCACCAGCAGATCCGCGATAATGTCAGCGCCGACATAGCTCGACACGGCCGGAAGGAGCTCTACGATACCATCTGGATTCATCGCTAGATTCAAATCTTTTGCTGCTAACTCCAGAGCATCGGTAAAGAACGGAACATAGGGAGCGTGGGCAATGCTGCCGGGGTTTACTCCCAAAAGCGTATGGAGCATCACCGTATTCCCAACCAAAACAGCATGATAAATCTGCTCCCGAGTGAGGCTGTGCTGATCACAAAGCTGGGAAATCCCGGTATTCAGGGCATTGACCAGCGCATCTGCTAACTTGGCGGTTCCATGCGGCTGATTAATCGCATGATCAATCCGGGTGATCACATCACCGCCAAAGCGGCTTTGGGGATTGGCGCAGGCATAGACGCCCACCTCCTCACCGCTTACCAAATCAATTAAATACATGACTAGCGTGGTGGTACCGATATCCACCGCAATTCCATAAGCTGGAGGGGGGGTTTTTGCTGAACATATATCGATGATTTTATCGCCAGCAGTTACAACGGATAAGTCAGTTTGCTGTTCTAGGGCTGACAGGCTCCTGAGAGCCGAAGGAACAGCTGTTCTTGTTCCTAACATGGAGTTAATCCGGCTGAGGTAATCTCGCTGATCATCAATTTGTGGGGGAGCTAAATAAATGGTCTCCAGTTTAATATAAGGATCAACCCGGAAGTCCTGCCCCCTATCCTCTGCTAAGATCTTCAGCTCTTGCTGGGGAATTAACTCCAGCTCTAAATCGCCGGTAACCTCGGTTCTGCATGCAAGCCGCAGCTTTGAATCTGATTGAGCTCCGATTATTTTCACCAGACACTTGCCGCAGCTTCCTCTGCCGCCGCAGGGACCATAGATATTGTAACCATTCTGATAGAGAACTTCGAGGAGAACAGCACCGGATTCACAATGGACCGTTTCTGTTCTCCCATCGAGATGGATCTTAATCCTGCATTTCACTCGTTCTGCTCCTTCCGACGTCACTCGCTCAAATCAAGATGAATGCCCCTGATTAAACAGTCAGTCATATCGCAGGCGGAACAGTCATGGCTGTATTTTGCCTGCGCGATGTTTCTGCCGTAACCGATTACCACAGACAGGGACTTAGATGGCTGCATCAAATAGGAAGCCGTTAAGCTGACTCCGATCTGCTCCGGGCGCAGGAATGCGAAAATCTGCTTCTGTTCCTCTAAAGGAAAAACAGCTGAACCGGGCGATACAAAACTAGACGTATTAAATCCCTGCTGCTTGAGCTCAGCGGTAAGCTCCTGCCACCACTGCTGCGCCACCATTTCCAAAACAAAGGAACCAATTACATCGAGAAGATAGCTGCCGAAAACATCCTGGTCAGAAACAGCTTTAATTCTTTTGTCCACATCAGCACCCAGGGTTATCAGACCAACCACCAGTCCATCGCATGCTTTGACAGTATCGTACAGCCGCTCGCTGCGGATGATCAGTTCATCCGCGAGCCGCACTTGATTTGGTTCCTCCACCCAAAAACTGCTCAGACGGTAAACCACCGCCGGATCGGCATACTCTACCGCAGCCTCAATGTACTCGTCAGTTAAATTAATCAGCTCCTGCGGAGCCAACTCAGCTTTGGGATAGCCGATCCCTTTTAGGACAATCTCCCGCGGCAGGCGGCGGCCTATACCGGGGTCAAATCTTTTGATTTTGACCATTAATACTTCCCGTATTCCTTAGCCATTCTGACGATCGTCTCAGCGTGCTCGAATCCTAAGTTAGCTGGATACTCACATCCGGTAGCCAGGATAAATCCACCGCCCGCTTTGTAAGTATCAATTTCTCGGCGGCATTCTTCCTCAAGTTCCTCTCGAGTGGCAGTTAAAAGCCAAGTAGGCGGAATATGTCCGATCAGGGTTACTTTGTCTCCATATTTCTCCTTAACTTCCTGGTGGGATTGACAGTCGTCGGGAATGTGGAGGTACGAGATCGCTGTTGGCTGCATGGTTTCAATTTGAGCATCAAAATAAATGCCGTTGCCGCAGTTATGGATCATGACCTGGCAGCCGTGCTTACGAATGCGCTCAGCAATCCGCTTTACATACTGGCCCTCAAATTCCAGCCACATGGCTTTGCTCATGATCGACTGAGAAGCGAAGAGGGTATCGAGCATAATGGCGTTTACACCTGTAGCAGCCAGAGCATCGACATAATCGAGCAGTGTTTCGGTAACAGCTGCCACACCATTCTTGACAGCATCAGGATCATCAAAGATATCCATAAACAGATTGCTCTGTCCCCGCATCATGCTTAATACGCCTAAAGGACCAAAGACAAACGCTACCACCGGTACTTCTTTCCCCTTGCTCTTAACTAACCGGTCGCAGAGCTGAACCATGCCGTTCATTCTGGTGGCATTTTTTAAACTGATCGGCTGCAGACTGCTGATATCAGCGATATTTTTCAACATATAGTTGTTATGATTGGGATGAGCTGCTTCGTTTTCCGGATAAATAATTTCTTGTCCAAAATCGGCAGCTTCTACCGAAAGGTCGATAAGTGTGCAGATAACATCTAAATCGAACTTCTCGGTAACCTTCTCATAGGCTTCAGCGCATACATCCATATCGGTGCTCCAGCGCGGATATGATGCATTCACCAGTTTTCTGGATACGCCGCATAAAAGCGGATAAACCGGAACTCGATCGGCTTCTTTATGCTGAAGTGTTAACGCTACTCTTTCAATCGGTTTCATGTTATTCCTCCCCACATTTCTTTTCTGTATTAGTGATAATCCAGGCCGATGGAGCGGCTTTAACTATGTGGTTGACTGGATCAACCTGCTTAAGGTTGATAAAAGAAACATAATCTTTAACTAGTTTTTCTGCGGGCCCCTCCATCTCAATCAACACACCCATACCCACAACTTCAGATTCAAATTCGGCCATCAGCTGCGTTAAGCCGCGCAGTGTACCGCCTGCCCGCATTAAATCATCCACGAGCAGCACCCGGGAACCCACGGGCAGTGCTCGGCGGGCTAGCGACATCGTCTGGATCCGATTCGATGAACCGGACACATAGTTGACTGTTAAAACCGAACCCTCGCTCACCCGCGATGTCCGCCTCACCACAACCAAGGGAACACTCAAATAGCGGGCGGTCATCACCGCTAGAGGAATCCCTGATGTTTCGACAGTTACTACATATTCCGGCTCCGCACCTGCAAACCGGTCGGCAAACATCTCGCCAATTTCCCCAATCAAGGTGGGATCTGCAGCTAAATCATTCAGATAAATAAAGCCTCCTGCCAGAATTCGCGCAGGGTCCTCCAGTTTTGCGCAGATCTTCTCCACCCGCTCCACAAGCGCAGCTTTGGACAGCTTTGGTATGTACCGCACTCCTCCGGCAGCGCCGGTAATGGTTTCAATCCTACCCAGTTTCATTTCGGCAAACGCTGATTTAATAACTGCTAAATCTTCACTGACTGTAGATTTAGCGGACCCGATCCCTGTGGCAATTTCATTGAGAGTAAATATTTGATTCGGATGATCAATCAGCAGTTTGGTAATGACTGCGATTCGCTGGCTCCGCCGCATGCTATGCCTCCTTGATCTGGTTTTGATGCAGAACTCGTTGGGCTAATTCCAAATCGGTGGGTTTATCAACGTCGGTACCGATCTGGGGATAAGCGGTGATAACTGCTTTAGCATTAATCCCAAAAAGGTTCTGAACCCGGCTCTCTACTTCGGCAATGGTCAACCGCCGCAGCACAAACTTGATTAAAAATCGCAGTCCCAAAAGCCTTACAATTTGAAACGGCTTTTTCCGCAGTCTGACTACATGGTGAATCACATGCCGGGCATCCCGGATAAACTCAGGCGTCATCAACACCATGTTCCCGCCTGTATAAATACCGTCCTTAAGCTGAACATAAGTTCTCTTTACACCCGGATATACTTGATCATTAGCGGTTTTGCTTACGATTGGGTAAAATAAATCTTCAGTATAGCCTTGACAGCGCTTGATAAAATCATCTACTGCCTCGCAAGTCAGCATCGGAATATCAGAGGTGACCACCAGCACATGATTCCGCGCTCCTAAATAATCCATACCGATTTCGATATTGTCCACCAGCGATTCGCCGCATTCCAGCAGGATAATATCCTCATCCAGGTAATCCCGGAATTCAGGATATCCGATCACAACTATTTTTCCGATCTGCGCTGATTTTTTCAGAGCACTGATCACATAGCTGAGCATCGGTTTGCTGTTAATCTCAATCAGTGCTTCGTACTGGCAAGAACTGATTTCCTGCAGCTTCCCATCATTTTTCGCACCTGCAAGGACGATCGCATCCACCCGCATTGATGTGCCACCTCTATTCCTTTACGACTGAAATCCCATGATTATACGGCTTTGTTACAGTCATCCAGCATTGGTGTTCCCAGTTCCGGATAAACTGCTCCGCCTTTACCAACGAGGTAAAAACGCCCACGGTCGTAGGACCGCTTCCAGACATAAAACTCGCGGAAGCACCGGCATCCAGCATGCGCTCGCGCCAGAGTTTGATCTCAGGTACAAATGCGATGCTGACCTGCTCCATCACATTGCCAAAGCAATCGGTAAAGTCCTGCTGATGCTGTAATGCCTGTACCATTCTGTGGCTGTAATTATCTCCAAAATGCTTTGGCTCCAGAGCCTGATAAACCTGCTTTGTACTGATCGACTGCTCTGGTTTCACCAAAACCAAATGATATTCGGGTATCTGAGGAAGCGGAGTTAACTTCTCGCCAATTCCTTCCGCCAGCTGAGTTCCACCCTGCAGGCAGAAGGGGACATCGGCTCCCAGCCTTTTCCCCAAGGACTGCAGTTCCTCAAGGACAAATGGCTCGCCGTGCAGATAATTTAAAGCCCAAAGCACAGCTGCCGCATCGGCACTGCCTCCTGCCAAACCGGCTGCTAAGGGAAGCTGTTTTTCCAAACGGATGCTCGCTCCTCCCTCAATCTTGGCCGCAGCAAAAAAGAGTTTGGCGGCTTGATAAGCTAGATTATCTTCGGGTTTGGCAAAGTTAATATTCACCTTGAGATCGATTCCGGCATCGGCTTTACCAACCTCCACCGTATCAGCCAGAGCTATCGACTGCATAATGCTGCGGATCTCATGGTAACCATCGCAGCGCCTTTTGAGCACATCCAGGGTTAAATTGATTTTGCCATGAGCTCTTACGACAATTGCTTCCATAAATTCACCCCATTACCATAGAAATATTCCGCACATGGGGGAATTTTCCTGCATTCTATTTATGCAGAAGCATCCAAGCGCTGGCTGCCATCAAGACTATACCAATACCTTTCCACCAATTAAAAGGAACTGCCTCCAGCCCAAACCAGCCGAAATGATCAACCAGGGCGGCCATCGATACCTGGCCAACAATGATTGCGGTGGTGGCTGCAGCCACTCCCACCTTATCTATGCTGGCAATAACACCGTACACAATGCCAACACCGATAACGCCTCCCAAGTAGTTATACCAGGAAACCTGAGACAGCATCTGCCAGCGGCTGCTGCCCAGGCCAAATAATAACAGAAGCAATGCAAATCCAGTGCCGATCAACTGGACTACAAAAGTCCCAGACAGCACCCCGATCTTTTTACTCAACGCTGTGTTTAATGAACCCTGAACCGCCATGGCAATACCAGCTACTGCTGCTGTAATTAGTGCCAGCATCTCTTCATCCTCCTTAACAAAATCTAGTTTAGTATTGCCCTTTTTTGGTAAATTAAAAATGGGTCAGTCGGTGACCCATTTTTTTACCAAACTTTCCGCGGTATGCAGAGCTTATCTCGCGGCAGCAGCCGCATCTGCTCCCTTTCTCTCAGCCAAGAGTTAGCTTCGAGAATCGCTTCCAGGGAAGTGTGGTACTGCCGAGACAGTTTCCACAGGGTGTCGGTTTCGTTGACAAAAACATAGGTAACTGTGGGCGGATCCTCCTCCAGGGGAGGCACTTCAATTGCTTCCACTACAATCTCCCGCTGCACCGGTTCAGTTACCTTAAGCCGCGAGCGGTAAGTAACATCTACTTCAATTGTTTCCCGGTTAATCAGATCGAGATTTAGATCGGTTACTTCGATCTCTAAATCAGCAATCATACCCGGCTGCACACCACCAATGGCGATTACCTGCTGGAATGGAACCGCATTATTGAATGCTGCCCAGTACAGAGGCTTGTGCTCATCTTCGATATGGGCTAGGTAGGCAAACTCAAGGCTGATCGAGCCTTCCACAAAAACTTTATCGTCATCAACACGGAAATCATAGTTGACAACTCTGCCTTCCGAGCCAACAATCTCTCTAATTGGCGGGTAGCTGCCGCTGAGTTCAAGCACACCCTGAGCAGACGCCTGCTGGGTCTTTTCATTAACCAAATGATCGAGCATTACCGGTTCAGTCCTGGTTTCCACTACGCACCCGCCTGAGCCGGCAAGATCAAACACAATCCGAACCTGCTTGGACTCAAATAAAGCCACTTTAAAGCGCAGATCGCCTGTTAAGGTAAAGCTGCCGCTGGAGGGGCTCAAGACAGTTTTGATCTCGGCTGTGACCTCCGGCTCAACCGCTAGATCGGTGATCTTTGTTTCATTGGGAACAGAAACCGTAAACGGGAACACATTTTTAAAAGCATTGGAGTGGATGCTGCCGTTTTCATCAAGATAAATTAAATTGACATTAAGATTGCCTGTTAAAGTAATCTGCTCCTGGTTTATTACGGTCTCTAATATTATCGGCTTTGGCTGGCAGTCTAAGATAAAATGAATCGGTTCCGCCGATTCTGGCAGGCTTAGTTCTTGGTTTACACCCAACGAAGTGAAAACTGGTTTAAGCAGTGAGCGAACCGTAAACACTCCGTCATCCACAGCCAGTTTGCGAGGCGGTTTTACACTCGCGCTGGTAACTGCCTGAATCCGGGACTGCTGTTTGACCTCTGCTGTTAACTGCACTAACACATCGACACTTACAGCCCGCTGATCAGACTGCAGCTCCCACTCTATCCCCAAGAGGTCGATTTTGGTGCTGACTCGCATGCCTTCTTCAGCACCGATTACTTCTACATAATCGCTGAAAGCAATCGCCTGGCGGTATGGAATCACCTGATAACTGGCAGGCCCTTCATCGAAATCCTCTGCGGCATAGATCAGAGTTAAGTCAATATATCCATCTAAATTAACTTTATCCGAAGCTGCCGCTGCATCACTGATCACGGCTGTGCCTTTTACCCACACAACTCTGCCAATACTCGGTGCTGAGCTGGACAAGTCCAGTGTGGTCTGGAGCACGGTCTGTGCTGTATTCTCACCTACTAAACTCTCAACATGTAAAATCTCCTCTTTTATTTTGAGACCCAAGTGTTCTCCCCCCTTATGTTTACACCGAAATTCAGTTATATATATGAGCAACCCCCGGGAAGTATGTTTCATTTTAGGTAGGCTTTTACAATTTTCTCCTAATCGAGAAATGAGACGCCAGCTTAGGCCACAAACGTTTATCCTCATCCCCAAGTCGATCGAGGACAATTCCGGCTAAGTTATAGCGGTTGACCAGAGCAATAACTTCATTCAGCTGGTCAAGGGATGTGATCTGCAGCCGCCATTCTTCCCCTTGATAGAAATACCGATAAAACGCTGCGCCCTCCTCATCCCGATCGGGACGGGCACCATGCCGAAAAATTGTGGTTAAAGCTTGACTGTGACTGAGCCGCTCCCACGCCGCAGGCTCCGTGGGATTCCAGGCAGCGCCCCAAACTGGAATTGACAGCAGAATCTTATAAGCCGGAACAGAGTTGAGCATGTGGTGGATCAGGTGCTCGTACCGATTTTTATCTACTCCAAACGAATTCGGATCAGAGGTATCAAGCTTAATCACAACCTGATCTACTGCGCGGCTCACTTGGGTAAAATCAATTCCGCCCAGCAGATTCCAGCGCGGCATCTTAAGTGTCAGGGCAATAAGCAGACGTTTGCTGCCCAGCTGCTTTTTTAACCGCCGCAGAAAGCGCAAATAGCGGAAGCCATCTACTCGAGAGATCTGCTCCCAAGCCAGATAGATCCCGTCAGTTACAGCGGAAACCTCTTTTATAAACTTAAAAAAGTTTTTCCTTACTTTCCGTTTGGTTAAGACGGTGTGTGTGCTGACCAGCTCTTCGCTGGCAAACTCGATCTGAGCTATTTTTGAACCGGGAATTGATTTCAGCCGGGACGGGATGCCTGCTTCTGGATTGATGGGAATAAACACTCCGGTCATTAAGTCTTGGTTTGTATCAAAAGAACTGCTGCCGGGCAGATCAAAAGGATGCACACCCCACACTTCCCGGTCAAAGAAAACCAGCTGCAGTCCAGGATAAATTGTTTTCTGATGATGATCAAAAAAGGCCTCCGGCCCAACTTGATATTTGCCAGCGATCTCCGCAAGAGTTTCACCCGGCTGAACAACATGCACGCGCCGGGTAACCGGCAGCTTATCCTGCTTTAACAGCTCAAAAACTTCTCGGCCGGCAATGCCATCGATTCTGAGGCGATAATCCCGCTGAAAGAACTCCAGCGCTTCCTGAGTTAAATAGCCGAATACATGATCAACCGGACCAGGCTCGTAACCGAAACTTTTAAGTTTTTGCTGCAGCTGTCCCACATCGGCACCCCGGGCGCCTATTTTTAAAACCCGGGAACCTAGACTAAGATTTCTTTTTCTGCTCAACACAGCTTCACGCCCTCTCATTTAAAATTATGAGCGAGCCATTAAAAAAAGCACCGTTTTCACGATGCTTCATAACTCTAAAGTCCTACTGTGCCAATGCGGTTGTTGTCGATGGTTAGTTCTACAGTCTCGGTCAGGATATCTGCGTAGGTGTAGGAAAGTCTTTTAATTGCGCTGGATTTATCCAGCTTAATCACAAAAATGTTTGGGTAGGTATTTTCCAGAATTCCTTCTGCTTCTACGATTTTCTTGCGCCCTTTGTTCGCCTTTAGTTTGATCTTTTTGCCAACACATGCATCCAGATTGAGCTTGATTTGATCGAGTTGATTCATATTTGTCTGCATTTCGCTCACCTTCCTGTAATGTGCTGTCGTATCCTGCTGCATCTGTTTTAATGCTGTTTTTCATAAGATTTTACAGGCAGCCATGATTTGATTCGGGGAAAACCCTGGCGCAGCTTGCCCCTGGTTTCTACTCCCCCAACACCGTCTTTGCCGCTGATCGTAGCATAGAACAGCTCCGGCAGATTGACAACCTGGGTAAAGGGGGTGTAGGCAATTTTCTCCGCAACAAAAACCGGATCGTAACAGTGAATCATCACCCGCTCCGGCGCACTGGCAAAATTTGCTCCGGCTTCAATCAAGCTTTCAAAATGGCTTTGGCACGCGCCGGCAATAATCACCAGTCCGTCGCGATTAGAATCGTGGAGGCGGGCCTGCTTCACAGTCTCGACGAAATACTGGCTGGAGCGGTAGTTGATCAAAAAATCGCGATTGCTGTTTTTGCGCAGCAGGCCATCATGCCCTGTTATAACTAATATATCCGGATTGTATTTTTCCAATACAGACCTGATTTTAACAGGCTGTTCCGGTTCTGGAATATGCAGGCCGATTACAGGAACATTCAGATTGCTGTACAGCGCCAAGCATTGGTTGAGATAATGCTCTTCTCCATCGACATGGAGAACCCGACCAGGAATAGCCACATAATCTGTTTTGGCCGCCTCCGGACGAGCATCAATTCTCGGCACCGGCTTGGTTCGCTGCAGCATGATCTGGGCGATAATAGCTTTAACAGCCGATGGGCTTGCCGGTTTCATGCGGTAGTCTAAGACTATTAAATCATCTAAAGGGCTGTCGGCTGCCAGCCGCACATTAACACCAATCAGCTGCGCAATGGGAGGATCAGCATCTAAAATCCGCCTGACATAAAAAACAATATCTTCACCATAAGACCGTCGAGTGACCATATCACCCACGCTAGTTTTTCTCATGGGGTCACCTCCGCCTTATCCTCAGTGTATGAAATCACAAAAAAAGTAGTGCCTTCCTGATGAGGAAATAGGAAAGCACTACCGATGTTCTGCGGTTAATTTCAGCGTCAGCTCTATAAACTGCTTAAGCGACAGCGATTCTCCCCGCACATCTTTGGGCAGATCCAATTCTGCTAAAATGCGGTCAAATTCTTCTGGCGCGGTACCCCACTCTTTTATTAAATCCTTCAAGTTATTCTTAAGCGTCTTGCGCCTTTGAGCAAAGGCCGCCCGCATTACTGCAAATAAAGCTTTGCGATCCGCCTCCCCATGAACAGGATGTGGTGTCAGTTTAACCACGGCTGAATCAACATCGGGAGCGGGTATAAACACTGTGCGCGGCACCTTGGTGACAATTTCAACATCGGCGTAGTATCCGACAGCGAGAGTCAGCAGTCCATAATCTTTAGTGCCTGGCTCGGCCTGCATTCTATCAGCAACTTCTTTCTGCACCATCACCACAATCGATTCAAAAGGTAACCCGCTCTCCAATGCTTTCATTATCAGGGGAGAAGTAAGATAATAGGGCAGGTTGGCAACCAAACTAACCCGCTCATCCTGCCAGCCGGATTCTAACAGCACTTCCCGCCAATCATACTTTAGGGCATCTCCGGCGATAAGCTGCACATTAGCTGCGCTCTGATTCTCCCGAAAAATTTGGACCAGATCATGGTCAATCTCAAAAGTAATTACTCTGCGGCACTGCTCTGCTAAGGCATAAGTCAAGGTGCCCAGCCCTGTGCCGATTTCCAGCACATAATGATCCGGCTTAAGCTCAGCGCTGTCAATGATTTTATTTAAGATATTGCGGTCAACGAGAAAGTTTTGACCAAACCGCTTCTTAAAGCGGATCTCGTAATCCCGCATCAGCTTTTTTACTGCGCGGGGGCTGGTTAACTGACTGTAATCCACACTGAACTTCCTTCCCTAATTTTGGTCGAAGAATGAATTCTGCTCCCAGAACAGTAAGTCCAGCTTGCCGCCGGTCAATTCATTCAGCTTTTGGTTTATATATTGTTGATCATAATCGTCGAGGTTATCCAAAAGGATCAAAATCTCGTCAAACTGCTCTCCGGTAATCAAATTCTCAGCGAGCATTCTTTCACAAACCGTAATAAATCTCAGCTTAACCCGCTCCAGGTCTTCAAATAAACCCATGGTTTCACCAGCCTATTGGACAAATTCATCAATAAAACGCGTGTATTCTTTGATAAACTTCAACTTCACCGTTCCGGTCGGCCCTTTCCTCTGCTTGGCGAAAATAATCTCCACCTCACCCTTGGTGCCTTCGGCTTCAGCCCGCTCCGGGTTGTAGTAATCATCCCGATAGAGGAACATGACTACGTCCGCAAATTCCTCAATATTTCCCGAATCCCGCAGATCCGACATCATCGGACGCTTGTTATCCCGGCTCTCCACCGAGCGATTCAGCTGCGAAATGAGAATGATCGGCACATCCAGTTCTCCGGCTAAATCCCGCAGTTCCCGCACGATTTCGCCCACGATTAAAGACCAGGTGCGACCCGATGAACCGGATGGCGGTTTAATCAACTGCAGGTAGTCGATGACGATCAGACCTAAATCAGGCTGATTAGCTTTGACTTTCCGGGCTTTAGCCCGAATTTCCGCGCATGATAAGCCCCTTTTATCTACAATAGTAATGGGCAGCTGGTACAGCTCGTTAAAGACGCTCTGCGCCAGAGCAAACTGCTCATCACTTAATTTTGTCTGATACTCAGCTGAGGTAATCTCAACATCACCCTGATCTTTATAGCTGAAGAACTCGGATAATACGATCCGGTCACCGATCTGCTCATCATCCATCTCTAAGCTGAAGATCAAGACTGGAATATTGCGCTTAGCCACATTAACAACCATATTCAGGGCAAAAGCTGTTTTACCCATACTGGGTCGAGCAGCCAGAATAATCAAGTCCTTTTTCTTGAATCCAGTTGTCATGGCGTCCACCGACGGAAAACGCACCGACAGCCCATAGGCACTGTCTAAGCCCTGACGCCTCTCAATCAGCTTTACATAGCATTTGTTTAATACCTCTAGGAGGGACTTTGCATCTGATTCTCCTTCTAGATGGCTTTCGGTAGCAGCAAAGATCAGCTCTTGGGCTGTGGCTTGAATCTCAGAAAGATCCTGACCTTCCTCCTTGGCTACCATACTTTCGATGGTATGAGCTGCTTCTAAAATCCTCCTCAGCCCGGCTTTGTATAAAATCAGCTCTACGCTGGGCTGCAGCTCGCTGATTGCTACAATCGATTCAGTTAAGCCCATCAGTACCTGCGCAGGATTGGCAAAGGCTTTGCTTTTTCGCAGTTCACTGTAGATCTGAGTATAGGAAATCCGCCCCGCTTGAGTGTATAAATTAAGAATTACTTCGTAAATCTTGCGGTGCTCAGGATAGTAAAAATGCTCCGGGCGCAGTCTTTCAATAATATAGTCTATTTCCTGCGGATATTTAATTAAAATGCCTAAGACCCGCTTTTCCGCCTCAATGTCTATGGGCAGGGTCTGTACTGTTTTAGGAATCGAACTCATCTGGGAATAACTCCTTCCACTTGCGCTCGGCTTCGGGGTGAATTTGCGCCTTGGTTTGCGCTTGCTGCAGCACTCTTGCTAGATAAGGTTTGTCCAGCAGCTGCTGATAGGTATAAACACCTTCCATAGTCCAATTGCGCAGTATTCCTTCCAGGTAACCCATATTGGGGTTATCGGTAGCAGAGCACATCTCTTCTACTGCCACCGCCACCACATCATGGGAAACCTGCTTTGTTTCTACCCAGAACAAAAGCGTCTGCATTTCTTCCGGACTGGGTGCTCCCACTTTGTTTGTCCAGAAATTAATCAGCCACTCAAAGCCTCTCTGCTGAGGGTCCAGCAGTTCAACATCGGGCTCAGCCGGTTTGGACTCTGGAATACAGAGTTTAATCTCATACCCCTCATCATTGATCCAGCCATAGTCCGCTAAGCGGGCTAAAGCCTTGTTAACATCTGTTTTTGTGATGTCCATTGCTTCGCTGATTAAAGCAATATTTACCGGCTGGTTCTGCTGTACAAACATAGCCATATTGATCCACACCATCACTGCAGTAATACCCAGAGTTTTCTGGGCAATCAAAAGTTCCACCGGTATTTGAAGCGGCAGCTTCTCTAACCCTTTAATCACAATGCCTTCCGAATGCCTGTCAGACATTATTCATCATCCTTTATTTGGATAGTATCAACAAGCTGTTCCCACTGTTGATAATAATCCTCCAGCTCAGTTGTTAGTTTTTGGTAAATTTGATTCACTCGTTTAACCTCATCAGGATCTTGGTAGAATTCCGGATCCGCCATTCTTGCTTCTAATTCAGATTTTTCCTGCTCGCAGCGGAAAATCTCTGCTTCAATCCGCTCTCGTTCCTGATTCAGTTTGCGATGGCTGGGCTGCGCAGCAGTTTGAGGTTTAGCCTTTTCTTTTTTTTCTTTGGTCCTCTGCTGCTGTTCGGCTCTTAAGTATTCACGGTACTGCGAGTAATTACCTGCAAACTCGGTGATCTTACCATTCTCCAGAATCCACAGCCTGGTAGCGAGCAGATCGACTAAATACCTGTCATGGGTAACAAATAGCATCGTGCCGGTGTATTCGCTGAGGGCGGATTCAAGCGCTTCCCGGGCATAAATATCTAAATGGTTGGTAGGCTCGTCCAAAAGCATAACGTTTGGAGCAGCAAGAAATAACTTAGCCAGCAGCAGACGGTTGCGCTCACCGCCGCTGAGAACCTGAACTGATTGAAAAACTTGATCCCCGGTAAATAAGAATCGCGCCAAAATATTGCGGAGCTGCCCATAATCCAAATCATAGGTCAAATACAGCTCGTCCAGGACAGTCTGGTTGTGTTCCAATTCCAAGTGCTGGTCAAAATAGCCCAGATCGATATTGGCACCCCACTCAATTGTACCGGAATAGTCAAGGCGGCCGGCAAGAATCTTTAAAAGCGTGGACTTACCTGAACCATTCGCTCCCAAAAGGGCAATCCGGTCTCCCCGGCGGATCTCGCCGCTGACATGATCCAAGACTACTTTATCATATTTCTTATAAATTTCGTCGAAATTCACTACTTTTACACCGGTTTGGCGCTGGGGACGAAATTGAAATTCGATGCTCTGGGGCTCACTGCTGACCGAAACAGGCTCCATTTTCTCCAGCTTTTTGGCCAGGCTCTTAGCCTGGGATGCGCGGGTTCCCGCGCCGAACTTCCGAATAAACGCCTCAATCTTAGCGATTTCTTCCTGCTGCTTTTCAGCCTGCTGCTGTGTCTGCTCCAATCGCTGCTGGCGCATAACCTGATAAGCGGAAAAACCACCCCGGTATTGATACAGAGTGTGATCCGAAAGTTCCCAAATCTTATTGGCAAAACGGTCAAGAAAGTAGCGGTCGTGAGAGGCAATTATTACTGCGTTGGGATAACTCTGGAGAAAATCCTCCAGCCACTCCAGCGCATCCAGATCAAGATGGTTGGAAGGCTCATCCAAAAGAAGCAGATCCGGGGCTTCCAGAAGCAGCCTGGCCAACTGCGCCCTGACCCGCTCCCCACCGCTTAATGCAGTGAGCGGTTTTTCTAAATCATCAAGGCGGAGGCCTAAACCCAAAACTGTGCTGTTGATCTGCGCCTGATAAGTATAGCCGCCTAAAGTTTCCCACTGCTGCTGAATTTCAGCGTACTGCTGCATTTTTGTATCCAGAAGCTCAGGATTCTCATAGACTTCCGGAAAAGCTAATTCCTGCTCCAAGCGGCGCATCTGGTCTTGAACCGATAGCAGCTCAGCATAAGCCTCTTTTAGATACTCCAGTACACTAAGTTCTGTTTCAGGCAGCATCTGCTTAAGATAACCGATGCGGTAGTTCTGCGGTTTAATTAACTCACCTTCGTCTTGGAGTACTTCACCAGAAATAATGCGCAGCAGGGTAGTTTTTCCTGTGCCGTTAGCTCCGACTAAACCGATTTGCTCACCTTTATTTACTACAGCTGAAACCTGCGCGAAGATCAGCTGATCTGCATAATATTTTGTAAGATTGATTATCTGCATGGTGAATCCTCCTGCCTACTTAAATACAACATTGTTCGGTTTAATTCCTGTTACATACTATATGGGAGGGAGGTTATGCAATGTTTACCTGCGAGATTATCGAAAATAGAAATCGCGAATACGATCACTACATTATTTCCCATCCCTACGGCCACCTATTTCAGTCCTCCGCCTGGGGAGAATTCAAACGCTTCTATGGATGGCAGCCAATCCGCCTGCTAATCCGCAGCCGCAGTCTAATTACAGCATCCGTGTCTCTTCTCAATCACCAGCTGTTCAATAATTACACATTTTTGTACGCCCCCCGGGGACCGGTGATGCATTTTGACAGCAGTCAGCTGCTGGATTTCCTCCTTGATAAAATCGCAGGAATTGCTGACACTACTAATGCGGTTTTTCTTAAAATAGACCCGGCACTGCCCAAAATCGCGGGAAAGGCCAAAACAAGATTGGTTGAAAAGGGCTTTAAACAGATCTGGGGCGGAAAACCCCAAAAAAGTCTGCAGCTAGCCCAAGTTTACCGGATCCACCTGCCGTACCAAAACAAATCCCATATTACTTTAATTAAAAGTATGGGAAAGCTCAATAAATTGACGGTTGAACACTCCACATCCATGGAAAAACTAAAGCTTTTTTACGCGCTGCTGTTGGAATACGGAGAACTTACTGATGTAAAGGTTAGGGCTTTCGACTATTACCTGCGGATGTGGCAGCTGATGGAAGAGTTCGGTGTGCATTTATTTCTGGTCAGGCAGAAAAACTATGTAATCGGCGCCAGTCTGCTGGTCAGCTTCGGTCCCACCTGCTACAGCCTTTACACAGTTTATCGCCAGCGGCATCTTGGTTTGTATCCGGAATCATTTCTGCACCTTGCCATTATGGAATGGGCCGCCGCTGCCGGTTATAAGAACTATGAGATCATGGATACCCTGCTGACAACAAAACAGACGAGCGGTGACACTCGTCTGTTCAGCTTCCCAGTAGAACCTTACACATATTTAGGTGAGTTTGATTTAGTTTACCGCCCCTGGCAGTATCAGCTCTGGAATCTTCTCTTTCCAGTGTATAACTGGTCTGTAAAAAACTAAAAAACTGAAACACGCCGGCGCTTGCGATCTCGATAACGCTCAAGGGCCAGCTCAATCAAGCGATCCAAAAGTTTACTGTAGCCTAAGCCTGATGCTTCCCATAACTTCGGATACATGGAGATTTTGGTAAAGCCGGGAATTGTATTAATCTCATTGACATAAATTTGACCGTCCCGCGCCAAGAAAAAGTCCACCCTTGCCATACCAGCGCAGTCTACTGCTTTAAAAGTTCTGATGGCATAGTCCTTAATAATCTGCTCCTGCTCAGCTGTAAGCTCAGCGGGAATGATCAGCTGTGATTTTTCATTGATATACTTGTCTTCATAATCATAAAATTCGCTGCCGGGAATAATCTCACCAGGAATGGAAGCGATGGGATCATCGTTGCCCAAAACGCTGCACTCAATTTCTCGCGGAGCAGCCAGAGCCTCTTCAACCACAACTCGGCGGTCAAATTCGCAGGCATAGTTGACTGCTTGAATCAACTGCTCCCGGTTAGAAGCTTTGGTTATCCCCACGCTCGAGCCGAGGTTTGCCGGTTTGACAAAACAGGGATAGCCGATTTCTGCCTCAATCAAACTGATAATCGGTTCTGGGTCGGCTTCCCATTTGCTGCGGAGAATTGTCTCCCATTTTAACAGCGGCAGTTCCGCTTGGGCGAGCACCGTGCGCATAATTCCCTTATCCATGGATACGGCTGAACCTAACACTCCGGCTCCCACATAGGGAATATCCGCCAGCTCCAGCATCCCCTGAATAGTCCCATCTTCCCCATGCGGACCGTGCAGGACCGGAAAAATTACATCGACGTAATCACTTTTAAGGTTAGGATCGGGGATCAAAGGAAAATTGCCACCGTCATCAGGAAAGCTGGTAAAACTCAGCTGAGGCAGATCGGCTGTGCCCAACAGCTGGCACGCTTCGCCATTCAGCACCCACCGGCCATCCTTGGTAATGCCGATGGGAATGATATCATATTTTTGGGGGTTTAGAGCTGAAATAATTGATTTAGCCGACATCAGCGAGACTTCATGTTCGCCGGATCGGCCCCCAAAGATTACCCCCACACGCAGTTTAGACATTAAATATCCTCCCCTAGATGATTTTTACAGCAGATGGATCGTTTGTTACTGTATAATAATCCAACATCTTAAGTATTATTCGGATATAAGCACCGCGGCTCCTGTTAAAACTTACCGTTGGATGCAGGATCCATCAATTAATATGTAGAAGAAAGCTAAAGTTATCACGATATCGCGATATATCGATATAGCGATGCGATTGGTTAAGGAGGTCGTACCGTGAAAGCGAAAATGAATAAAACAGTCAAGCAAAAAGAAGATGGTCGCTACATCATTTTCTATACTTTTACCAAGAAAAAGGAGAAATAAACTATGTCAGAACTAAGATGGAATCCTCAACTCCAGCAGTGGGTGATTGTTGCTACCCACCGCCAAGACAGAACTTACAAACCGCCGGCGGAATTCTGCCCCCTCTGCCCTACTAAACCGGGCGCATTTCCCTCAGAAGTTCCAGCTGAGGACTATGAAATTGTAGTATTTGAAAACAAATTTCCTTCGCTGAAAACACCTCCGCCGGAACCGGATGTGGAATCCTCCGATTTATATCCGGTCAAGCCAGCTGAAGGAATCTGTGAGGTTATCTGCTACTCACCCAACCATACCCTGACCCTGGGAGAGGCACCGGTAGAGCACATCCACAACTTAATTCAGGTGTGGACCGACCGCTACCAGGAACTGGGCTCGAAACCCGGTATCAACTATGTGTTCATCTTTGAAAATCGGGGTGAAGCGGTAGGTGTAACTCTGCATCATCCCCACGGGCAGATTTACGCATTTCCATTTATTCCACCCACACCGGAAAAGGAATTGGCTGCGGCAAAACAGCACTTTGATGCGAAGGGCACCTGCTTATACTGCGATATCCTGAAAAAAGAGCGGGAGGACAGCGCTAGAATCGTCTGTGAAAACGACAGTTTCACAGCCATGGTACCTTTCTACGCTCGCTATCCATATGAAGTGCATATCCTAGCCAACCGCCATGTAGGCGCCTTGACTGATTTAACCGATGAGGAGCAGCAGGATCTGGCCAAGGTCTTAAAAGAGTTGATTACCCGCTATGATAATCTCTTCGGTTTTCAGCTGCCGTACATAATGGTACTGCACCAAAAACCTACCAAAGGAGATTATCCAGAGTACCATTTCCATTTTGAATTCTACCCCTTCAACCGCACCGAAACCAAGCTCAAATTCCTAGCCGGTGTGGAGTCGGGCGCAGGTACTTTTATTACCGATATGAGTCCAGAAGATCAGGCTGAACGTCTGAAAGGTGTGAAAATATGAACCCTGTAGCAATCACTGCTGCTTTTCGCAAGCAGTTCCCGGATGCAGCAGACCCGATCGTGGTGCGGGCACCGGGCCGGGTCAATCTAATCGGCGAGCATACTGACTACAACGACGGTTTTGTGATGCCCATGGCCATTGACGCCCAAATTATTCTGGCTGGTTCAGTGCGCGATGATCAGGAAGTGCACATCTACTCCTTGGATTTCAAACAAAAAAACACCTTTGACCTGACAGATTTTACTAAAAGCAAGAATGCATCATGGAGTAATTATATTCGCGGAGTATGCGCCATGTTCCTCGAATCTACACCGCTGAAGGGAATGAATATTGTCCTTTCCGGCAATGTGCCCCAGGGCGCAGGTTTATCCTCTTCTGCCGCTTTGGAAGTGGGCACTGCCCTTTTGATTCGAGAACTTAATGAGCTGGATACACCGCCAGTTGAATTAGTAAAATTAGCTCAGCGGGCGGAAAATGATTTCGTGGGTGTCGCCTGTGGAATCATGGATCAGTTTGTGTCCATGCTCGGCAAAAAAGACCATGTTCTGTTTTTGGACTGCCGCTCTTTGGACTACGAGCTTGTTCCGGCTCCATTCGCTGCCAACGATGCGAGCATTGTTGTCATCGACAGCGGCGTAAAGCGCGGACTGGTTGATTCCGAATACAACCTCAGGCGCAGGCAATGTGAAGCAGCGGTTAAAGAACTGCAGGCAAAACTGCCCAATATCCGCGCCCTAAGAGATGTCAGTATTGAACATCTCGACCTTATCGAGGAGCTTGAACCCGACCTTAAGAAACGCGCCCGCCATGTCGTAACCGAAAACCAGCGAGTTCTGGATGCCGGCAAACTGCTGCGGGAAGGTCGAATTGCAGAATTTGGCCAGCTGATGAACCAATCGCACGCAAGCTTACGAGACGACTATGAAGTCAGCTGCCGCGAGCTGGATCTATTGGTGGAGATTGCCCAGTCAGTACCGGGAGTCTATGGATCCAGGATGACTGGAGCGGGGTTTGGCGGCTGCACCGTAACATTAGCAGCAAACGACAGCATTGACCAGCTTAGGGCTGCGGTAGAGGAGCAGTATCCAAAACAGACCCAATACACCCCTCGGATCTTTATTTTTAACGCCAGCGAAGGGGCCGAAAGAATCAAGAACTAGTACCACAAATATTTAAAGCCTCCTATCTTTAGCTCAAGATAGCGAGGCTTTAACTGCTTTATACATAATATCTGCCGGTGGTGTTATCCCCCACCAGAATTCCCACGCTTTCACAGCCTGCCAAACCAGCATGCCGACACCATTTTGAATTCGGCAGCCGAGTTTTTCGGCTTCCTTTAAAAGCCGGGTTTTTTCCGGATTATAGACAATATCGATCACAAGCTGCTGTGGTTTTAACAGACCTGGATCGATCGGTGTCTGTTCGATGGAATCAGTCATACCCACGGAAGTAGTGTTGATCACAACCTCAACCTGCTCCATAATTGGCGCCAGCTGAACCGGTTCAAGGGGCACGACCGAGATCTGCTCTCCAGCTGCATCGACAGCCGCTGCCAGCTGCTCTGCTCGCTTTTGGGTCCGATTGGCAAGATAAATCCGGCACTCTTTTTCTACCAGGGCAGCCGCTATCGCCCTAGCCGCCCCTCCGGCACCAACCACAAAGGCCGTTTTTCCCTGAAAGTCAAAACCCAGCTCATCTGCGGCGGCTGCGGTAAACCCTTCTCCATCTGTGGTATGTCCGATAATCCGATCTCTGCTGAACTTAATTGTATTCACTGACCCCACTGCCTGAGCCTGCGGGGTGAGATCTGTCAAATACGGCAGCACCTTTTCTTTATATGGAACTGTAACGTTTAGACCGGCAAAACCGAGAGCTTGGGCTCCATAGATAGCTTGAGCAAGCTGCTCTTGTTCAACCAAAAGCGGCAGATAAATACCTTTCATGCCCACAGCCTGAAACGCGGCGGTGTGCATTATCGGTGACAGCGAATGAGCAATCGGATTGCCGATAACTCCTAAAAGCTCCATCAGCCCACCTCACGTTCATAAGCAGTTTGTGAGAAAAGCTTTTGCAAGAGTTCATCTACATCAGATACACCTATTACCTCGATATCGCAGTTAACATTGGCAGCAGCATCTAAATTCTCCGCCGGGATAAACACCCGTTTCATCCCTGCCCGCTTCGCGCCATAGATCTTTTCAGGAATACCGCCTACAGGCTTAATCCTTCCCTGAAGGGATATCTCGCCAGTTATGGCCGCATCTTGCGGCAGTGGGACTTCTTTAACCGCAGAATAGATTGCCAGCAAAATTGCGGTTCCTGCCGAAGGTCCGTCGATATTGCCGCCGCCAACAATATTGACATGCAGATCATAGCTGCTCAGCTCTTCGCCAGTTAAAATTCTAAACACGCTGGCCGCATTAAAGACACTGTCTTTAGCCATGCTGCCGGCTGTATCGTTAAACCGAACGACTCCTTTATCTTTCTGGACTGCAGGGAAAGCTGCCGCTTCGATTTCAATAACCGAGCCCACAAATCCGCTCACTCCCAAGCCGAACACTCGTCCAATTTCCTGCTTCTGTGACGCTTTAATATGATTCATCGGCGTTAAGCGTGAGCCGTTAATAACAGTCAGGAGATCATCCTTGGTAATCTCAACATTATCGGTGCTTCTGCCTGCCTCGCAGCTGCGGAAAAGAGCCGCGCTATAAGCATCGGCCAGCAGCCGCACAGCCTGCCTGCCCTCAATTGTGTACTGGGCGATCATTTTCGTAAGCTGCGGATCCAGATCTAGCTCCAGTCGCTCAGCAGCAGCCGCTACAATATTCTCAATGTCTGTTTCAGACAGGGGCTCAAAAAAGATTTCCGCGCAGCGGGAACGAAGAGCAGGATTGATCTCGCTCGGATCTTTTGTGGTAGCGCCGATCAAGATAAAATCTGCCGGAGCTCCGTCAGTAAACAGCTTCTTGATCCATTTCGGCACCCGCGGATCATCGGGATCGAAGTAGGCGGAATCAAACTGCACCCGCTTGTCCTCCAGTACCTTTAACAGTTTATTCTGGAGGAGCGAATCCAGCTCCCCGATTTCATCAATAAACAGCACTCCTCCGTGAGCTTTGGTTACCAAACCCAGTTTAGGCTCAGGAATAGCGCCATCCGCCAAATCCCGCTTAGCCCCCTGGTAAATCGGATCGTGAACGGATCCTAAAAGAGGATTCGTGATCTCGCGCGGATCCCAGCGAAGAGTAGTGCCATCGACTTCCACAAACGGCGCATCCTCTTCAAAGGGGGTGTAAGGCCGAGCTTTGGCATAGTCTAAAGCTAACCGCGCCGCTGTGGTTTTACCCACTCCCGGTGGTCCATAAATAATGATGTGCTGCGGAAATGGTGAGCTGAGTTTGCTCACCAGCGCGGTAAGAGCACCTTTTTGGCCCACAATTTGCGACAGCTGTTTGGGCCGCATCAATTCCACCGCCGAAGCTGACAGCTTTTTTGCTTCCAGCAGTTCTAACTCTGCGTATTTTTTCAGTGTCTGGGCATTATCAGGGCCCATCTCCTGCTTAAGTACTTCAGCCTGGATTTCCTGCAGATATTCTTGATGGCGCTCCTGCATTAGAGCCGCTACTTTGGCTTCCAGTTCCTTTTCAATGGTCTGTTTAGCCAGCATCTGAGCAATATTATTCTTAAGATCATCCATCACTGAATCAAACTCAGCTTCAGAATAGTCTTTTTCAATAGTGGGATCCTCGTACACCAGTCTCGCCAGCGCCGTAAGGCGTTCTGAGATCTGATTTGAATCCATTAATTGCAGTGCGTTCAGCTTACCGGCTTTCAGCACCAACTGCTCAGAACCATGCAGTTCACTTAGCAGATCAAACATTACCGATATCTTGTTACTGATGCTGTTTTCATCGAACTCTGGTTTATCCAAGCTCTGGTTCTTCGACTTCACAAACATGCTAACTAATCTCCTTAACCTTCGATAACTTGCACAATTACCTCTGCCTTAACTTTAGGGTGAATGCGCACTGTTACAGGGTATTTACCTAAGCTTTTGATTGGCTCTTCCAGCTCGATTTTCCTTTTGTCAATTTCCACCTTATACTGACGCTTGAGCCGGTCAGCAATGTCCTGGTTGGTAATTGAGCCAAAAAGCTTACCGGATTCTCCAACTTTGGTTGCGATCTGTAATTTCTGCCCATCCAACTTGGCTGCAATGTCCTGGGCTTCCTTTAATTCCCGCTCCCGCTTTTGCTTTTTAGCCTTATTCTCTAAACTAACCTGCTTGAGGTTCCCTGCTGTAGCTTCTACGGCTAAACCTCGCGGCAGGAGAAAGTTGCGGGCATAACCCTCCGCAACATCAACAACTTCACCTTTTTTCCCTAAATTCTTCACATCTTTTTGTAGAATAACTTCCATATTACTTCGCCTCCTTATCTACCCTATTCAGTTTGCGTACGTCAAACCAGGTATCTAAGACCCCCAACATAACCAGAATATTATAGATTAATACATTCCCTGTCAACAGCAGAAAAATAGTAATCAGGATCCTGAAGCTCTTCCTAATCTCTGCCTGGGTGAGATAGAACCAAAGAATTGCTAAACCCTGGATAAAAAAAGCTCCCGAGAAGAAAATATCGATATTTACCACAACTGCTTGGAATACTTGATTAGGAAAATATGCGTGGACAATGGTTAACGCTTTGCTGATGATGTAGCCCCAGACAAAATACCACGGCAGTTTCCAGTGAATAAATGGGGAAAACTTTGGCATCGCCACGCCAAATCGCTTCATAACTATGTTGAGAACCAATAAACAGAGTATCGTTTCCAGCAAGCTGGAAACCAAGATATAGATGGGAATCAGCATGGCAAACAAGCTCGGCATGCTGGTGAACACCTCTTTGTACTGGGCAAGCAGATCAGGAGACATCTCCATATGCTGCCACATGGACAGCATCTGCTCAGACATATTGTTCCACAGCTGAGTAAAATCTGCAATCAGGTTGTAATCAGCGATCAGCGCCAGTGCAGTTAACCGCAAAATCAAGGACAGCGCTGCAGCACCGACCCCAATAAGAAAGATGCGGGTAAAACTGAAATTCTCCTTCACTACCAAACCCAGGACGATACCCATAAACCCGACAATCAAGATATCCAGTCCGATCAAAGGTGTCACAAATACCAGTGAAGCAACCGCGGCTGATGCAAATGACACCAGCATTCCTGTCCGGAGATTATGGCGAAAAACAATTACTGCCAGCGGCACCGGTATTAAAAAACTGAAAAATCCGAAAGTAAAATTAAGCAAACTCAACAGCACAATTATTACGGCTGTCATTGCTCCTTCAGTTACCGCTCTAGTTTTCAACTGCCCTTCACCATCCCACCTGAATCTAGTTCTTTTCTACTTCTCTATGCGTAAAATATAGTCCTGCCGATCTAATCTTCGGTAAAAAAAGGGAGCAGCTTTGCTGCTCCTCTCTTTTACTCTACTGTATAAGGCATCAGTGCCATTTGACGCGCGCGTTTAATCGCGGCTGTCAGCTGACGTTGATGAATAGCGCAGTTACCGGAAATGCGGCGCGGTAAAATCTTACCCCGCTCAGTAACGTACTTGCGCAAGCGGCCGGTATCTTTATAATCGACCTGCTCAATTTTATCAACGCAGAAGGCACAAATCTTTCTTCTGCCTCTACGACCTCTATCTCTGGCCATTATCCTGCCTCCAAATCTATTTGATTAAAATGGTACATCATCAAATCCTGATTCGGACGGACTGGTCATTGTCATGTCTTGATCTCGATTCGGCCAATCCAGGAACTGGACCTGTTCAGCCACTACTTCGGCTGCCTTGCGGCGAATGCCGTCTCGATCATCGTATGAGCGGATCTGCAGTCTTCCTTCAACTGCAACTAATCGACCTTTATTGAGATGATTGGCACAAGTTTCGGCTAATTTCCGCCAAGTGACAATATCAATAAAATCTGTCTCGCGTTCACCATTTTGGGAAACGAATGACCTATCTACAGCGATCGTAAAAGAAGTAACAGCAAGTCCACTCTGAGTGTAACGCAATTGGGGATCTGCGACCAACCGCCCAATAAGGATTATTCGATTCAACACCTAAAAATCACTCCTTCGCTCATTCTTGATCTGTACGAACGAGCAGAAAACGAAGTACTTCTTCGGTAATCTTGAGAACACGATCGACTTCTGTAGTCGCTTCGTTATCTGCTTTAAACTTGATTACCACATAGAAGCCTTCGGTGTGATCTTGTACCTCGTAGGCAAGTCTGCGCTTGCCCCACTTGTCGATATTAGTGATTTCACCGTTTCTAGATGTTACAATCTCAGTAGTTCTTGCTAGCAAAGCTTCAACTGCTTCTTCTTCCAATTCTGGACTCAGCAGCAGCATTAATTCATAGGTACGCACCGTCGGCTCACCTCCTCCCTATGGACTAGCGGCCCTAGACTAATCTAGGGCAGGGCCGGTATTATTATAACACTCTCTGGCAAGATAAGTCAAACATTGAAATGAAATAGAATTACATCGCCGTCCTGTACCTGATAGTCCTTACCCTCCAAGCGAACTGCACCCTGTTCCTTCGCTTTCGCGAAAGAACCAAACTCGAGCAGCCTGTCCGCTTCGATCACCTCAGCCTTAATAAATCCCCGTTCCATATCCGAATGGATTTTACCAGCTGCTTGAGGAGCGGGTGTTCCACGGGGAACAAGCCAGGCCCGGGTCTCTGCTCCTTTGATAGTATAAAATGTCACTAAGTTCAACAGCTGCCGTCCAGCCTCAATTATCCTGGTCAAACCGGATGCTTCCAGCCCATACTCAGCAAAATATTCTTCCGCTTCATCTGGACTTAAATCTGCCAAATCTGCTTCTAAATCTGCGCAGACTAAGAGCACCTCGCTGTTTCGGGCAGAAGCTTTTTCTTTTAGAGGTGCCAGCTGCTGCTCCAGCTGATCCGGTTCGCCAAGCTGTTCCTCATCTACATTGATCACAAACAAAACCGGCTTGACCGAAAGCAGTCTCAGATCATTCGGCAGTCGTTCAACATCGATTAAATCGACTCTGCCGTTATTGAGATGCTGGCTTGTTTCCTTTAGAAGTTCCAGCTCCTCAGCGTATTTTCTCTCTCCCGTTTTCAGCATGCGGGTAACCCGCTCAATGCGATTCTCTAGTGTCTGGAGATCCGCAAGAATCAACTCGGTTTCTACTATTTCCAGATCCCTTAATGGATCCACACTTCCCTCTACCGCGCTCACATTCGGATCAGCAAACGCCCGGATCACATGAATCACAGCGTCCACTTCCCGGATGTGGGACAGAAACTTATTTCCCAAGCCCTCGCCCCGGCTTGCACCGCGCACCAGGCCGGCAATGTCCACAAACTTAATTACAGCTCCGGTAGCCTTCTCAGGCTTAACTAAATCAACCACATCCATAAAGCGCTGATCCGGAATCATTACCACACCGACATTCGGTTCAATTGTGCAAAACGGATAATTGAGGGCAGGTACATCCGCTTGGGTTAAGGCATTAAATAAAGTTGATTTCCCCACATTAGCCAAGCCAATTATTCCTATTTGCATCAGCTCTGACACCTACCCTTTAAAAGTATAAGTTATCTATTACTTTGTTCTGCTAAAATATCAGCGATAATCTGTTCTTGTATTTCGTCAAATTTGGTGAAGTCCATAAAGCGGACGTAGTTCAGCTCCAAGTCATCATGAATTGCCTTCGCCCGCCTCAGCTGCCCGAGCGCCAGGTTAACCAGCTCCTCAAATAAAACAAAGTTTTTGTGGAGCGTGTACTGGTAATGGCTCCGCCGATAATGATCCAAGTAATCGTTGAGATTAACTACCTCGGCTCCCCGCTTCTCATAAATATGCGGCGGATAGGATGAAATAAGCGCGGTGCCTAATTGGGGCAGCGCCAGGTGATCAATGCGGGTCGGATCAAGAGGGCAGTGATAGGCCTCTACATCACAGCCTCGGGCGGAGGCGTAATCGGCAATCCGCTCCATAACCAGATCTCTGCCGGCACCGGGCTCGCCCTTAATAATAAACTGAATCGGAAAGTCTTCCATAATACTGTGAAGCTCATTGACCTGTCCCTGCGGCGTATAAGCCGAGGCAAATAGGCGTCTTATCCGACCCAAACGGCCTTGGTCTTCCCAATTACCAAAAATCTCAAGGACTAGATTCTTGATAACCTGGTTCACCTGGGCGAAGTCCATGCAGCTTTTATTAATCTCGCACATATCATTATGAAGCTCCTTAGCAGCGCGGAGATAACGATAAGCCCTGGGATAGCACGCTTTGTTTTCATCTGTAAGCTCAATAATCTGCTCCCGCCTTGAGGCAATTTGGTCCGCGTCCCAAAATTCACCGAGATTAATCACCCGCTCTACACAGCCGGGATACTTCGGCTCAATAATATGGGGAGCTGTGCCGTCAACCACGGCAGCCTTCAGGGCCGGAACAGCAACTCCATCGAGAGAATCCGCGTCCGAACTGCAGTGGAACTGCTCGATATCATAACCTAATGCTGACATGCGCTCGGCTATTTTCATCATTAAAGTCGACTTACCTGTCCCAGGTCCGCCCTTAAGGATATAAACGCGGTAGGGCACACCAGCTGCGATTTGATCAAAAAAAGAATGAAATCCCTGCGGTGTAATACCGCCTGCAAAAAACTTTCTAACTCGACCCATTTTCTTAACCCCTTTCGCCAAGATCACATAGTAGTATATGCGATCAGAGAGTAGGCGTGCAGTTCTGTTTTAAGGGGTTTTGACTTCCTTAACCTGTTTAACCAGCTTAACGCGGGGAATCAAAATCACCCGCCCGCAGGTCACGCATTTGAGGCGCATATCTACTCCAGATTTTAATACTTCCCACTCGTCGCCTCCGCAGGGATGTTTTTTACGCAGCTGCAGAATATCTCCAACATTGTACATCTAGATCCCCCCCGCTTCAATTATAGCTGATAGTGTGAGCGGATTCAAAAATAATTGCGTCAACAGGCAGGTTTTTACCTGCTGTCAACGAATAGTTTACTAAGCATTTAATAATGGAGAAGGGAAGATGATTCTTTGAAATTTCACAAACTACCGATTGTATTGATTTTAGCACTGGTGCTGTCCAGCGTACCGGTTTTTGCCGCTGGCAGCGACGAAGTTGTCGCAACTGTAAACGGAAAAGCAATCACCCTAGCCGCATTTTATGATGCTTTGGAGAAAGAGTTCGGAGCTTACGTTTTAAGCCAGATGATTATAAAAGAGCTGGTTGCACAGAAGCAGGAAGCCTTGGGTGTTTATCTTGTTCCCGAAGATTTTCAATTCGTCTTCGCCAGCATTATTAACCAGCTGGGCGGAGAAATGGGTTACATAAATTATCTAGCTCAGGTTGGCATAACTGACCAGGAATTCAGAGAGCAGCTCGAGTTTGAGCTGACAGTAAACCTTCTGGCGTATGAAGAAACAACAGTTACTCCAGAACAAGTGATCGAGTTTTTCCTGCAAAACGAAGAATACTTTAATCAGCCTGAAATGGTCAGAGCAAGCCACATTCTCGTGAAGACAGAAGCAGAAGCAGATCAGCTGCTTGAACAGCTTAAAAATGGCGCTGATTTCGCCGAGCTGGCTGCGCAGCATTCCTTGGATACCAGCAATAATTATCTCGGCGGAGACTTAGGATACTTTGAGAAAGGAAGAATGGTTCCTGAGTTTGAAAACATGGCTTGGTCCCTGCCGATCAACAGCTTTAATAAGGTGGAAACAGTTTATGGCTGGCATATTGTACTAGTTACCGACAAGCTGGATGCTCAGCCTGCTGATCTCGATGCACAGTGGGATTATGTTGAGCAGACTTTAATCGACTATCTTGCCAGCGACTTAAATTCCTATATTTACAAACTGGAAGAAGAAGCAGAGATCGAGATTTTAAGAGAAGGCTACAGATAAAACAGTACAGAGATTTAAAAGGCATCAACTGCGCACAGCGGTTGATGCCTTTTTGATTAAGTATTTTTCTGATACTTCAAGATCGGCTTGCGCGCCGCTTGTGTTTCATCGAGCCTTTTCAAAGGCGTCTTGGTCGGCGCTGCCTTTACTGTTTCCGGATTGTTTCTGGCTTCTTCAGCAATTGCTTTCATGATCTGAATGAATTTATCCAGCGCTGACTTCGATTCAGTCTCCGTAGGCTCTATCATCAGTGCCTCTTCGACAATCAGCGGGAAATAGATGGTTGGCGCGTGAATGCCGTAATCCAAGAGTCGCTTGGCGATATCCAGGGTAGCAACGCTCTGCTCTTTCTGCCATTTTCCAGAGAGAACAAATTCATGCATGCAGATCCGGTCGTACGGCAGGAAGTAGTCTTCCTTGAGCTGATTCATTAAATAATTGGCATTAAGTACCGCGTTTTCACTGACTCTTTTCAATCCCTCCGCACCTAAGCGGCGGATATAGGAGTAAGCTTTGACCATTACCCCGAAGTTGCCATAGAATGCTTTAATCGGTCCGATACTCCGCTTAGGATAAGCGAAGTGATATCTTCCTTCTGTGCACTCCACTGTTGGCGAAGGCAGAAAATCAACGAGCTTTTCACAGACCACAATCGGACCGGCTCCCGGACCGCCGCCGCCATGGGGAGTGGAGAAAGTTTTGTGCAGGTTAAAGTGAACGATATCAAAACCACAATCGCCCGGTCGGGTTATGCCCAAAATAGCATTGGCATTTGCCCCATCAAAGTACAGCAAACCCCCTGCCCCATGAATAATCTCCGCAATTTCTTCGAGATTCTCATCAAACAGCCCCAGCGTATTTGGGTTTGTCAGCATTAAACCGGCTGTTTGAGGGCCAACCATGGCTCTAAGAGCAGCTGTATCCACACCGCCGCGATGATCTGATGGAACTTCTCGAACTGTAAAGCCCGCCATGTGGGCACTGGCCGGATTAGTGCCGTGGGCTGAATCAGGAACTATGATCTCCCGCCGCTGCTCCCCTTCTCCATTCGCCTCGTGATAGGCTTTAATGATCAAAAGGCCAGCTAGCTCGCCATGAGCTCCGGCTGCCGGAACTAGAGACGCTTTAGCCAAGCCGGCAATCTCAGCCAGGCATTGATCTAGCTCATACATCAGCTGCAGCGCTCCCTGCGCTGTATCTTCAGGCTGCCGAGGATGAATGCGGCTGAATCCGGGCATCGCGGCAATATCCTCATGTACGCGCGGATTATACTTCATAGTACACGAACCCAGCGGATAGAAGCCCACATCGACACCGTGGTTCATCCGGGAAAGTCCAGTAAAATAGCGGATAACTTCGGGCTCGCTTACTTCCGGCAGCATAGGTTCAGAACCGCGTAGATATGAATCGGGTACCAGTTCTGCGAGGGGAATTTCCGGAACGTCAAGCTCCGGCAGGGCATAGCCCCTACGTCCGGGTTTAGACATCTCCAAAAGCAGCATCAACGACACCCCCTCAAAAGTTCAGCGAATTGATCTAATTCCGCGCGCGTGCGCGCTTCTGTCACAGCGATCAACACGCTGTCAGCTAGATCCGCATTTACAAGCTTGAGCGGAAAACCACCGATATAACCGTGTTCAAGCAGCCTTTCGTTCACCCGCTCCCAATCCAAATCGGCCTGGAGAGCGAATTCTTTAAAGACCGGTGCGTTAAAACGCAGTTTAAACCCAGCGTCGATCAGTTTATGCCGCAGATAAGCGGTTTTCTGCAGACACTGGTAAGCAACCTCTCTGATTCCGTTTTTGCCCAACAGAGCTAGGTAGATGGTAGCCGCCAGGGCATTTAAAGCTTGGTTAGTGCAGATATTAGAAGTCGCTTTTTCTCTTCGAATATGCTGTTCCCTTGCCTGCAGAGTCAGAACATAGCCGATCTTTCCATCCCGATCAGTGGTTTGTCCCACAATTCTGCCGGGCATTCTCCTCACCAGCTTCATATCATTAACTGCAAAATAGCCTACGCTTGGTCCGCCGAAGCTGATAGGGTTACCCATGCACCCGGCATCTCCCACGACAATATCGGCTCCGTACTCCCCAGGAGACTTCAGCAGACCGAGACTGATGGGGTCAACGGCCATCACTAATAATCCGCCACGGCTCTTAATCCACTCAGCGATACCAGCAATGTCATCAAGTACACCGAAAAAGTTAGGCTGGGCAGCAATCACACACGCTAGTTCAAAGCCTAGTTTCGGATCAACTGCATCCAAATCGATCATTCCCGTGGTCTGATCATAAGGCATGATAATTAACTCAATATTTTGACTGCTTAGATATACCTGCAGAATGTCCAGCCATTGGGGATCAAGATTAGCTCCAACAGCTACCTTATCACGGCGGGTAACATTACATGACATTAAGGCTGCTTCTGCCAGCGCTGTAGCCCCATCGTACATGGAGGCATTAGCAGCTTCCATATCTGTTAAATTGGCAATCAGAGTTTGAAATTCGAAAATCGACTGCAGCACACCCTGACTGATCTCGGCCTGATAGGGCGTATAGGCAGTTAGAAACTCACCCCGGCTGATTAGATGGGAAATTGCCGCCGGGATAATGTGGTCATAAGCGCCTGCACCCAGAAAAGAAACATATTGGTCAAGATTGACATTTTTTTGAGCCAACCTGCCCATATAGCGGAGGAGCTCAGGTTCTGTCAGAGCTTCAGGCAGGTCAAGCGGTCTTGTGAGGCGCAAATTTTCAGCTATATCAACAAACAAGTCTGCTATTTGAGTCATTCCAAGTGATTGCAGCATCTCCTGCTGCTCTTCAGGAGTGTTGGGTATGTAGGGCACAGCTATACCTCCTTCAAATAGCGCTCATACTCCTCGGCAGTCATTAAATTGGAGAAATCGAATTGGTTTGATTTAACTTCGATCATCCAGCCATCATCATAGGGCGACTCATTTACTAACTCTGGGCTGTCTTCTAACTTTTCATTAACCGCTGTAACTGTCCCAGACACCGGAGAATAAACATCCGATGCTGCCTTAACCGACTCTACGACTGCAAAGGATTCTCCTTCAACAACTTCAGCGTTAACTGCTGGAAGCTCTATGAAAACGATATCGCCTAGCTGATCCTGCGCATATTCTGTAATCCCTACTCTAACAACCGTATCACTTACCTCTTGTACCCATTCATGTTCCCTGCTGTAAAGCAATCCTTTTCTGACTTCCATTAGAAAGTACCTCCTTTGAAATTATTGCTTTTTAGTAACAAACCTGCCTTTTACAATCTCAGCAGGTACTCTGCGGCTGCGGATCTCAATTTCGATCATGGTTCCTGCTTTGGCATACTCGGCCTTAACATAGCCCATTCCGACTGCCTGCTGCGTACTCGGGGAGATGGTACCGCTGGTAACGTATCCAATTTCTTGGTCTTGATTTACTATCTTATATCCATGGCGTGGAATTCCTTTTTCTTTGAGAATAAATCCGACCAGACGCTGTTTAATTCCTGCCATTTTAAGATTCAGCAGAGCCTCGCGGCCGATAAAGTCTCCTTTATCAAAATCAACAAAGCGGCTTAAACCGGCTTCCAACGGGGTTATGCTCTCCGTTAATTCATTTCCATACAGCGACATCCGCATTTCCAGTCTTAGTGTATCCCGAGCTCCCAAGCCAGCCGGTTGGATCCCATAAGGTTTACCCACTGCGAGCAGCTCTTCCCACAGCTGTGATGCCAAATACAGTGGCAGATAAATCTCAAAACCATCTTCCCCTGTATATCCGGTCCTTGATACGCGAATACCTTCATTTTTATAGAGCAGATCGGCAAAGGCATAGTAGCGCATAGATTCTAATTGATAGTCCAGCGCTTTCTCAGTGACTGGCAGAGCATTTGGACCCTGAACAGCGATCAAAGCTGTAGAAGGCGACAGATCAGTGACGGCTGCGTTCTCAGGCTTGTGCTCTAACAGCCACTGGTAGTCCTTATCTTTATTGGCTGCGTTGACCACCAGATAGAACCCTTCTGGCACACGATAGATTAGGATATCGTCAATGACGCCGCCGGCCTCATTGGTCAGCAGAGAATACTGAATCGCACCTGTTGTTAGTTTTGACACATCATTAGTAGTCACATAGTTGAGAAAGTCCTGCGCCCCAACTCCAGTCACAAGAATTTCACCCATATGACTCAAGTCAAAGATTCCTACTGCGGTGCGAACAGCCTGGTGTTCCTGGACAATGCCTGCGTACTGCAGCGGCATCAAATACCCTGCAAATTCCGTCATCTTAGCCCCCAGCGCAAGGTGATAATCGTAGAGCGGTGTTTTTTGTGCCAATTAAACCCCTCCCTTAAGTTTGTGAAGATCTCTTAATTACCATTTGTCACCAAAGTGTGATTTCCTTCATACCATACAACACCAAAGCTTTTTACCGGCAAAGGGGGAATGACATGTTTAGTATCCTGAAAGCGATCCTCGACCCGATTTTAAAAGCGCAAAAACGAACTGTTATTCTGATTTGGAAACCGGTTAAACGCAGTTAAGATAAAACCCTAGCCTTCAAGCTGGGGTTTTATCTTATCGCGACCTAAAAATAAGGAAAATCAAGAAGGCAATGATCACCCACAGAAGCATCCGCATATTCGCCAGCTTTGGCGGTTCTGCATCCTTCCAAGGTCGACGGTTGTTCAATTTAGCACCCTTTTTCAGATATTTTACCCCTTCTGCTATATTTCCCTGCTGCTTATAAAGCACTCCGAGATTGTGATAAGCATTGCCGTATTCAGGATCGGCTTCAATAGCCCGATGGTAAACAGCTATTGCCTCTTCATACCGCTCCTGTTCAAAATAGATGTTGCCCAGATTACTGTATGCCACAGCCAACTTGGGATTATGAAAAACTGCGGTTTTAAAGCACTCTTCTGCCTCCGGCAGGTTTTTCTGATAGACATAAGTAACACCCAGCTTGTTCCAAGCCTCGGCTTGCTTAGGATCTGTTTCAATAACTGCTTTAAAACATTTTTCTGCTTCATCATATTCTCCCATATCAAATGAGCGAATTCCTTGTTCAAATAGAGAAAGCTGGTTATCCATCATCGATTCCCCCCAAGAATCCTTAAAGCTTATGCATTTTATAGATTAGATACAAACCAATAAAACCAAAAGCCGGATAGCTGTACTTAATCAAAGGAACAAAACCAATCTGAGCAACTACCAGCGCTGCAATCAGCACCAGCGCAGTTACTTTCCACCACTGCTCTGAAATAGTTGGATAAAGCCGCTGCGACAAAGCAAACGCGTGAGCTAAGGCAGTAGTGTACATGGCAATCCAAATAATGACAGTATAAATCATTCCTAGTTTCGGATCAATCATCTCCGCCAGGGTAAGCATCGGCAGGGCCGTATTCATCGCTGCAGGTGGGGCACATAAGAGAGCTGCTGACGCTAGCAGAAGCAGGAAACCCAAAATTATGCCGCCCATCCATCCTCCCCGCTCTGCCTCCTCTTTTCGCTCCACATATCTGCCGATACCAGCGAAGATTGCCAGCGAAAACCCATAATTATATCCAGCGTACAAGCACCCCGCAGGCACAGCCGAAAGTAAAGGCGGGTGCAGATTAAATTTACCAGTGACGATTGTCGCCACGGAAACCCAGGTCATGAACAAAACCAAGATCGGTACAAGAATGCTGTTCAAGTTTAAAACCTGGTCTTGCCCAAATATCAGCGGAATCAGCACCAACAACGCGGTTATAAACATACCTCCATTAACATTCGTCAGGCGAGCCAGGGCTTCCTCTGTACCCGCAAGCATAACCGCCAGTCCCAGCATAATAAACAGAGTGTAGAGCAGATCAAAAAATGGCGCCGCTTTATTTGTCAATGCTGCTATTAACTCATTGTAGCTGCTGAGTTTCAATTCTGCGCATTTGCGCAGTGCTGTTCCGCCGCAGCGACTCAGCAGTACAGCGCTGATCAATACACCAATGAAACCACTGGGACCGAATTTGGCAAAAAACTGAACGATTTCCTGACCTGACGCAAAACCCGCCCCAATCACAGATGCCGTGTATAAGGAGGCTATTTTCCAGGTCAATGCATCTCCTCCCCCTCTGTAAAAAATGGTCCGCGATACATATTATGCTTGAGTTCTGCGTATATTAGTGGCAAGATCAAATACTTTGAGGGGAGGGAGCTTCGATCATAGCTCGAAGTAATGAAAGCATCGCCCGACTTCACATGGATGATCCGTTCGCCTCAGAGACACTAGCCCTCTCTATAGCGAGTATTACTCAAAATCAGCACTTAGTCATTGTCTGTGTTGGCACCGATCGTTCCACAGGCGATTCCCTTGGCCCACTGATAGGAACAAAGCTGCAGGAAAGCGAACTGCGGAACATAACTGTATATGGCAGCCTGGACGAGCCTGTTCATGCCTTAAATCTCGATCAATTTGTTGGTCTTATCAAACGCAAACATTCTGATTCCCTGATTCTAGCAATCGATGCCTGCTTGGGAAAATCTGAAAGCGTTGGCTATATTTCTTTAAAGAAAGGTCCCTTAAAACCAGGAACCGGGGTCAACAAATCACTGCCAGAAATAGGAGACTACCATATCATTGGCATTGTCAATGTAGGGGGTCTGATGGAGTACTTTGTTCTGCAGAACACTAGGCTCAGCTTGGTAATGCGGATGAGCGATGTCATCGTACGAGGAGTAATGATGAGTATTCAGCAGATGAGTATAAATAGAGCTTAATGTTCCACGTGGAACATTAAGCTCTTGCTGTTTATGCTCGCCTGCCGATGTTTTTAATGCGGGCAATCAAGCCACCTTGGGTTTTTTCATCACCCGCCTGCGGGGATTCACTGAAAATATATCGGGCAATCTCTCGATAGTTCAAGCTTGAGGACGCCGACTGGTCATAATCGATAACTGCTTTCTGCTTCATATTTGCTTCCCTAACCCTTGGGTCTTCAAACACAAACCCGGCGTAGCCCAGTTCAAAATCAAGGAACTTCTTGGCAGCAAACCGCAGTTTGCCTACGGTATTCTCCGCCTCTTCGCGATACTGAACTCGGTTGACAACTAAGTTCAAGTTTAAACTACTTGCCTCCACGTTCACCAGCGTCTTTAATAGTGCATAAGTATCGGTAATCGCGTGCGGCTCCGGCGTTGTAATCAAAAAGCCGCCTTTTGCTGCAGAGATAAAATTGGTTGTTACAGCAGCAATACCGGGGCTAGTGTCGATAATGATGTAATCAAAATAGGGAAAGACCTGTTCCAGCTCATCCGCGAGGAGATTGTATTGATAATTACTCAGTTCTGTCAGGGGCTGCACTCCCGAACAGCCCGGCAGTATATGCAGATTGGGCTTAACTTCTGCTATTATATCCAGAAAGCCACACTTTCCTGAAAGCACATGCCCGATATGATACCGCGGGGCAATATCCAGCAGCACATCAACATTTCCGGTACCCAGGGCAGCGTCAAGAATGCACACCCTCTCTCCAAGCTCAGCAATGGCAAAGGCCAAATTCACAGCAAATGTGGTTTTTCCTACGCCTCCTTTGCCGGAACATACGCTGAGCACCCTGGTATCCTGTGGCTGTTTAAGGTTTACTAATCGATTAGCAACACCGGTGCTTTTTTTAAGAACCAAACACCTAGTTTCTCCCCCTGTCCGATCAATTACCATGAATTTCTCATCATGATTTTTTGGGGGTTCTGCCTTTACTATCACTGCAGTTCCTACGGGAATCAGCACCAGCTTGCCATCTAATTTTGGGAACCTGATTTGGATGATACCATAGCGGGGATTAATTCCCACAACCTCACTGGTAAACGTTCCCTCAAATAAACCGGACTCAACTACAAAGGTGATTTGGTCACCAATTTTCCAGTTAAAATCCTGTTTTATCCCGCTTGACATGAACTGACCCTCCAGACATGCTAGCCCCGCATTAAATCTAGAATTCTCTCCAGTTCCTCATCCGAGTAGTACTCTATTTCAATTTTTCCTTTGCCTTGATGGTAGTCTAATCTAACTTTTGTACCCAGCACCCGCTGCAGCTCCTCCTGAAGCAGCTCTACCTCTGGATCTTTCCGCCTCGTTTTCTCCGTTTTTTTCTTAGGCCTGTCCTTGACCAGACGCTCCAGCTGGCGGACACTGAGGCCTTCTTTGACAACCTTTTCTGCCAACTGCTGCCTCAACTTCACCGAATCTACACCAAGCAGCACCTTAGCGTGACCACGGCTCAGCGCACCGGATGCAACCATCTCTTTTACCTTATTATCCAAGGTAAGCAGGCGCAGTGCATTGGCCACAGATGAGCGTTTTTTTCCAACCGACTGGGCCACTTCCTCCTGAGTCATTGAGAATTCCTCGATCAGAACCTGGTAGCCTTCTGCTTCCTCAATTGCGTTGAGGTCTTCTCTCTGAAGGTTTTCGATCAACGCCAGCTCTGTCATCTGCCGATCTGTCAACTCCTTGACAACAGCCGGAACTGTATCTTTACCCGCAAGCATGCTGGCCCGCCACCGTCGCTCTCCTACCACAACCTGATACCCCTCATCAGTTTTGCGGACTATAATCGGCTCCAGAACCCCATGCTCTTTGATAGATTGAGCTAACTGTTCCAGTTTTTCAGTGTCAAAGTATCGGCGCGGCTGGAAGGGATTCGCCGTAATCTTGTCAACTTCAATCTGGCTTACCTGGTTGCGGTTAACGACTTCCACCTGGGGTATCAGCGATCGCAGTCCTTTTCCAAGAGCTTGTCTACTCAAGAATCAAGCACCTCCTGCGCTAAACTTTCGTAAGCCAATGCTCCTTTAGATTTCGGGTCGTATAATGCGATGGGTTTACCAAAGCTCGGCGCTTCACTGAGTTTAATATTGCGGGGAATAATTGAGTCGTATACTTTAACTTGAGATTGGAAGTAGTTCTTCACATCTTGAATGACCTGCTGCGAGAGATTAGTGCGGACATCAAACATAGTCATGACCACACCCTCCCAAGCTAAATCTGGGTTAAGGTGCTCCTGCACCATCGCAATTGTACTGACCAGCTGGCTCAAGCCTTCTAAAGCATAGTACTCACATTGAATCGGAACAATGAGAGAATCCGACGCAGTTAATCCATTAATCGTCAGCAAGCCTAAAGAAGGCGGACAGTCAATAATGACGTAGTCGTACTTACTGATAACTAAATCTAAAGCTCTTTTGAGGCGAAACTCCCTGGAAATTGTGGAAACCAGCTCAATTTCCGCCCCAGCCAATTCGATCGTCGCAGGCGCAATAAACAGGCTGTCGATCTCTGTAGGCAAGATAATTCGCTCAATCCGCTCGCCTTCAATCAGTACAGAATACATGCAGCGCTCTATTGCTCTTTTATCTACACCAACGCCGCTTGAAGCATTTCCCTGGGGATCGATATCTACCAGGAGCACTTGTTTGCCTGCTAACGCAAGGTAAGCACCTAAATTGACAGCTGTTGTACTTTTACCTACTCCGCCTTTTTGGTTGACAATTGAAATGATTCTGCCCATTATTGGTCCCTCCTCTCAGGCTTTTTAATTGCAACTGTAATTCGATAAAATTCATCATCTTCGTCTTCTTTATAGTCTATTTCTAATCCACTATCAGTGAGGGAATTTGTCAATTGTTTTAAACTATTTGTAAACAAGCGAATGTCTTTAAATACTATCTTTCTTTTTGGTTTTGACTCTGCTTCCTCTGCCTGCTTTATGCGGCTGTTGACCAACTCCTCTGTCTGCCGCACACTCAACTTTTTAGCAATTATCTCATTCAAAACCTCAAGCTGGGCCTTGGAAGAAGCTAATCTCAGCAGAGCTCGCGCGTGCCGTTCCGTGATCATTTCCCGGGAAATAATGTCCCTTATTTCCTTATCTAACTTCAGCAAACGCAGTCGGTTCGCTATGCTGGATTGACTCTTACCAATTCGTTTAGCCAGTTCCTCTTGAGTGAGCTGAAACTCAGCCAGCAAGCGCTCATACCCTTCAGCCTCTTCCAAAAAATGGAGATCGCGCCGCTGTAGATTTTCGATCAGGGCCATCTCTGCTGCTGTTCGATCGTCCATTACACGAACGATGGCAGGAATACTGCCCCAACCTAAGAGCTTGCAGGCCCTGAGCCGTCGCTCTCCAGCGATAACTTGGTAGCCATGTTCCGCCGCTCTAACTATAATCGGATGAAGCAGCCCGTGGGCAGCAATGGAATTTGCTAGTTCCTGCAGAGCTTCTTCATCAAATTGGATTCTCGGCTGAAAAGGATTGGGCTCGATTTGATTGATCGGCAGGGAGGTTACTTCTTCTCTGCCTAATTTCGGTATTTTATCAGCCTGTGTCGCAAATTTTGGCTCTGCTGCTTCCGATTGCCTATTCCGTGCCCGCAGCATATCCGTCAATTTCACCTTATCACCAACCTATGTATTGCTAAGTATACTATACCTATTCGTTAACAGAACTGCCGTTCCTTCCGGGAAATGGATTTTATCCGAAAAACAATATGAAAAAAACCGCTGTAAAACGAGATTAAATCTCGAATTACAGCGGCTTTTTGCTGGGAATACCGGCTTTTCTCGGATATTTTTCCGAAATGGCGGATTCTTTTTTGAAAGTGATTATTGACCGCCCTCCCATGTCAAAGGGAAGTTCAAACTCACGCTGATCAACTATGCTTAAATTCAAGAGCTTGATTGCATTGGCTGCCTCTTCCAACTCTGACTCGACATTGCTTCCCTTCATCGCAACGAAATAGCCACCAACCTCGATAAATGGAGCGCAGTATTCCAGCAGAACCGGCAGAGGAGCTACAGCCCGCGCTGTAACCCACTGGAACTTCTCCCTGTAATCTGGGTCCCTTGCTGCGTCTTCAGCTCTACCGTGGATACAGGTAACATGGTCTAGGTTAAGTTCGTCTGCAACGTTTTGTAAGAATTTTACCCTTTTTTCTAAAGAATCTAATAAAATGATTGGATCCCGGGTCAAACAGCTGGCAATCACAATTCCGGGAAATCCGGCACCGCTGCCGACATCAATTCCCCTGCCTGTAAAGTCCAGGCCTGTGATCTGCAGAGCAAGGCAGTCCACTAAGTGCTTAACCGCAAAATCTTCTTCAGAAGTAATTCTTGTTAAATTCATCTGCTGGTTTGCTTCTTCAATTAAATCAGCAAACTTAAGCAGCTGCTCGACTTGATGGGAGTTAATTTCGATTTTTAAAAGCGAGCAGCCGCGAATTAGTGTTGTACGCAGTTTTTCTTTATCCATCAGCTTTTCCCTTCCAAGTATACTAGCAGCACAGAAATATCTGCTGGTGAAACCCCTGATATCCGCGATGCCTGCCCTAAGGTAAGGGGCTTTACACGCTCCAGCTTTTCCTGGGCTTCTCTTGATAAGCCTGGAATCTGGCGATAGTCGATTTGATCTGGAATGCGCCGGTGCTCCAATTTCCTGAACCGGGCGATAGCAGCTTCCTGCTTCTCAAGATAACCGCGGTATTTAATCGATATCTCCACCTGCTCAACTACAATCGGATCCAAATCCGGCAGCTCCTCAAAGCGGGCTAGATCCTGATATTGGATCTCAGGGCGTCTTAAAATCTCCGCCAGGCTGAAACCGTGCTTGATCGGAGCTGTTCCCAGCTCGCGCAGAATCTCGTTAGTTTCTGCAGTTGAGCCCAGCTTGTAGTTTTCCAGGCGGTCGATTTCCTTGTCAATAGCTTCCCATTTCTGCTCAAATTTCCGGTATCGCTCTTCCGAGATTAAACCGAGCTTGTATCCTAAGGGAGTCAGTCTCTGATCGGCATTGTCAATGCGAAGGTTCAGCCGATACTCAGCATGGGAAGTCATCAGCCGATACGGCTCTTTAGTGCCCTTGATTACTAGATCATCAATCAATACCCCAATGTAGGCTTGCGAGCGATCGATTGTAATCAAATCCTTACCCTGCAGATAGAGCGCAGCGTTAATTCCAGCCAGCAGACCCTGCGCCGCAGCTTCTTCATAGCCGCTGGTGCCGTTAATCTGCCCTGCGGCAAACAATCCTTCATATTCTTTAACCTGAAGATAGCTGTTGAGCACTGTCGGATCCAGACAGTCATAATCAATAGCATAGCCAAACCGCATAATTTCCACATTCTCCAAGCCGGGAACGGTCCTGATCAAATCAATCTGAACATCAGCGGGAAGTGAGCTTGACAAACCGCTTAAGTAACCTTCGTTGGTATCCCACCCTTCCGGTTCAACAAAGACCTGATGGCGGTCGCGATCTGGAAACTCCACAACTTTACTTTCAATTGATGGACAGTAGCGGGGTCCGACCCCTTTTACCGCTCCGGTATACAGCGCCGCCCGATGGAGGTTTTCCCGCACAATCTGGTGGGTTTTTTCGTTAGTGTAAGTCAGCCAGCAGGGAACCTGCTCAAGATCCAAACCCTGTGTTTCAAAGGAAAAACCCTGAAAATGCTCGTTGGCCGGTTGAATGATCATTTTGTCATAGTCAATCGAGCGCAGATTTACCCGGGCTGGTGTCCCGGTTTTAAATCTTACCAACGGGAGCCATTTTTCTAAAGCATGACCAAGGGCAACAGCAGGCAGCTGGCCCTGCGGCCCTGAAGAAAACGAATCTTCCCCGACAAAAATTACCGACCGGAGATAGGTACCAGTTGCCAGTATCACAACCTTACCCCGGACACTAGTATTTCCAATCTTCACCCCATAAACACGGTTGTTATTAACCAGCAGATCGCTGACTGTTCCTTCCTTTAAGTACAGATTAGGAGTAGTCTCGAGAATATATTTCATCCGCCGCTGATATAACTTCCGATCAATCTGGGCACGCAAAGCCTGAACAGCAGGACCCTTACGAGTATTGAGGCGCCGCATCTGCATTAATGTTGCATCAGCTACTTTAGCCATTTCTCCACCTAAGGCGTCGATTTCTCGGATTAGATTCGCTTTAGCTGGACCACCTAAGGAAGGATTGCACGGCAGAAGCGCCACATTATCCAAATTCAAAGTTAACAGCAGCACCTGCTGTCCCATTCTGGCCGCAGCCAACGCAGCTTCACAGCCGGCATGGCCCGCGCCGACTACTATAACGTCATATTCTGATGTGCTATGCCGATACATGCTTTTCTCCCTTCAGTACAACAAGTAACACATTAATATCTGCCGGAGATACCCCAGAGATCCGCGCTGCCTGCCCTATCGAAGCAGGTTTAATCGCTGTTAAGCGCTCCACTGCTTCGCTGCGGAGTCCCTTAATCTTAAGGTAATCCATATCTTCAGGAATAGCAATATCCTCCATTTTATTGAACTCCTCAATCTGCCGCAGCTGGCGCTCGATATAGCCCTTAAACTTGCATTCGATCTCCACTTGTTCGATTACCTCCGGATCTAAAGCCGGTAGAGGTGCAAAGAATTCTAAATCGCTGAATTTAAGTTTGGGACGCTGGAGAATCTCATGGAGTGTAACTGCTTTCTGCAGATCCCCTGAGCCCATTTCAATTAGATAATCCCGCACTTCCCGGGTTGGAGAAACCGGAGTTTCCCGCAGCCACTTCAGCGTATCTTGAATAGCTTTTTTCTTAGCCTGGAGTTTTTGGTAGCGCTGTTCATCGATCAAACCGATTTTATAGCCAAGTTCCCTCAGACGCAGATCCGCGTTGTCCTGACGCAGGATCAAGCGATACTCGGCTCTGGATGTCATCATCCGGTACGGCTCGTCGGTACCTTTAGTAACTAAATCATCAATTAAAACACCGATATAAGCTTGAGACCGAGATAAAATCAATGGCGGTCTGCCCATTACTTTATGGGCAGCGTTTATGCCCGCAATCAACCCCTGGGCAGCCGCTTCCTCATAGCCGGAAGTTCCATTGATCTGCCCCGCCGTATACAAACCCTTAACCAATTTAGATTCTAGAGTTGGATAGGTCTGCTCCGGAAGAATATAATCATACTCAACAGCATAACCGGTACGCATAATCTGCACATTTTCCAGACCCGGAATAGTTTTGAGGATTTCGCTTTGAATTTGCTCCGGCATACTAGTAGTCAGCCCTAAGCAGTAAAGCTCTTTGGTATACTCCCCTTCCGGCTCTAAAAAGATCTGATGATCCGCTTTATCCGGAAAGCGCAAAACTTTCCGGTCAATCGACGGACAGTAACGGGGACCTTTCCCCTGGACCGTGCCTGTTTGAATCGGCGATAAATGGATGTTATCACGGATTACTTGAATAGTTTCCGGTGTTGTTCTTGTATACCAGCAGGGAACCTGCTCGCGAACAATCCGCGGCGTATCAAACGAGAACCGCAGAGGTGTTTCTGAGCCATGCTGGCAGTTCAGCTTGCTGTAGTCTACACTGTCAGCGTGAATTCGCGGTGGGGTTGCAGTTTGAAATCTGGCTAATCTCAGCCCTGCATCCCGCAAACTCTGGGACAGCTCATCGGCGCTTGGCTCACCCTGGCGCCCGCCGGGATAGCGAACATGACCGATCACCACTACGCCCCGCATAAAAGTACCGGTTGTGAGAATAACTGTTTCAGCAGTTATTTTAGTGCCGGTCTTAAGCTGCACTCCGTATACTACACCATCTTCATGGAGAATATTGGTAACTACTCCCTGGAGGACCCGGAGATTTGGCTGTGATTCTAAAGTCATGGTCATCACAGCCCGGTATTTGACTTTATCTGCTTGGGCCCTTAGAGCGTGCACAGCCGGACCCCTGCTGAGATTCAGCATTCTAATGTTCAGATAGGTCTGGTCAATTACTTTGCCCATTTCGCCGCCTAAAGCATCGATTTCCCTTACTAAATGGCTCTTGGCAGCCGGTCCCCCAATCGCAGGATTACATGATAACTGTGCTATTGTATCTAAATTCATAGTGATCAGCAGCGTTTTACAGCCAAGCCGCGCTGCCGCTAAAGCTGCTTCACAGCCGGCGTGCCCACCGCCAACCACTATTACTGCATATTCCTTACTCATGCTTTTCCTACTTTCCAATACAAAATTGAGCAAAAATCCGTTCGATAATATTTTCCCGGACTGTCTCGCCGGTAATTTCACCTAAATGCTCTAAAGCTCCATTTAAGCCAATCGAGATTAAGTCTAATGGCAGTCCCTGGTCCAGAGTTTCCATGGCCTGTTCTAAATCTGTGCGAGCTTCAATTAACGCGTGCTTGTGTCTGCTCCGCGTAATAATCGCATTTTCCCGCTCAATCTGCACAACTCCACCCATGATTAAGCTGATAATGCAGTCTAACAGCGGTTCCAGATCATCTTCCGTCAGCGAAATTTCCACCACAGGCACACCATCATCAATGTAACCGGAATTGAGGAGATAGGATCTGGAATCCCACTGGCGCGGCAGATCGATTTTATTAATGATAATCACACGTTTGCGGTCTTTTAGCTGAGTCAGCAGCTGAATGTCTTCAGATTCTAATTCTCGGCTGATATCCAGCACATGCAGGATTAGATCCGCTTCTTTTACTAGTTCCAGTGCCCGCTTAACTCCGAGCTGTTCCACCTGGTCTTCGGAGCTGCGGATTCCCGCGGTATCGATTAATCGCAGGGGAATGCCGTTGATATTTAAGACCTCTTCGATAGTATCTCGGGTCGTTCCGGGAATATCTGTTACCAAGGCGCGGTTCTCATCAAGGAGGCGGTTCAGCAGGCTGGATTTACCCACATTGGGTTTTCCGGTAATCACCGTTTTAAGGCCTTCCCGCAGCACCTTACCGTTATCAGCAGTGTCAATCAGCTTTGTGACCTCATTTACAGCATCAAGAATTACACTTTTCATTGTCTCAATGCCGATCTCCGGAATATCATCTTCCGGAAAATCGATAGCTGCTTCAACCTGAACCACCAAATCATAGAGTTTTTCCCGCAGCGACTGGATCCTGCGGCTTAAGCTGCCTTCCAGCTGGTTAACTGCCACATCTAAACTGCGGTCAGTTTTAGAGCGGATGATATCAATTACCGCTTCTGCTTGAGATAGATCCATGCGGCCATTTAAAAAAGCCCGTTTGGTGAACTCTCCCGGCTCAGCCAGGCGCGCACCTAGCGATAATAACAGCTCTAGAATTCGCTGCTGCACAACTACACCGCCATGGCACTGCAGTTCCACCACGTCTTCGCCGGTATACGAATTCGGTCCCCGCATAACTAAGGCCAATGCTTCATCAATAGTTGCCCCATTGCGATCAACGATTTTACCATAACGGACAGTAAAGCCCGGCAGCTCGGCAAGCTTCTTGCGGCCCTTGCCCTTGAAAACCTGATCAGATATTTTTATGGCATCCTTACCGCTGACGCGGATAATACCGATACCTGCTTCACCTAATGCAGTTGAAATAGCTGCGATAGTATCACTGAACATAGTTGTTTCCCACCATTTCCTGTAAATCTGCTCTGTAAATAAAATAAGCGTACCAGCGGCACGCTCATTTATCTTTTCGGAACGATAATCACTCGGCGATATGGTTCTCGCCCCTCACTGTGGGTCTCCACATCAGGATTTTCTGACAGCTCCGTATGGATTATTCTGCGCTCTAAAGGCGTCATTGGATCGAGAACCACTCTTCTGCCGCTGTCTACTGCTCGGGCAGCTAATCTTTGTGCCAGAGACTTTAATGTATTCTCTCTGCGGCTCCGATATCCTTCTACATCAATAATAATTCTAACCCATTTACCGCCCTCGCGGTTTGCTACCATACTGACTAAGTACTGGAGCGCATCTAAAGTTTGCCCACGTCTTCCAATCAATAATCCAAGATTTTCACCATACATGGCCAATCTGACATTTTCCTCATCACTGACATCAATATGGATATCAGCTTCAACATTCATCAAACGCAGAATTTCCTGGAGATAATTCTTGGCGACTTGGCTTTTATATTTGGCGTTAATAATTAATTCCAATCTGACTTTTGCCTGTCTGGAGCCTAGAATTCCAAATAATCCTTTGGATCCCTCTTCCAAGACAGTAACTTCCACATCTTCCCGTGTCGCACCCAATTTTTCTAAACCCTCGTTAACAGCTTCCTCAACGGAACGTGCGGTTATCTCTACAGATTTCATTTAACTTTGTCCCCCTTGTGGCGCAGTTGGAAACTTTTTGCTGATCCATGCTTGCTGTAGAATCGTAAAGATATTTCCTACAACCCAATACAATACCAAACCTGCAGGCAGCCTAGTACTGATCCAGCCAATAAAGAGCGGCATAAACATCAGCATTCCGCGCTGCTGAGAACCAGCAGAAGTCTGCCAGACGTTAATAAATTGAGTTAGTACAGAAAGCAGCGGCAAAATATAGTACGGATCAGGCTCGGTCAAGTTCAAATAAAAAAACTGAGCTAAGTCACTCTGGGGCAGATCCCTAAGTACTGCAAAAAATGCCCATAATATCGGGAGCTGAACCAACAGCGGCAGACATCCACTGAAGGGATTGTATTTATAATCCTGGTAAAGCTTCATTGTCCTGTTTTGGAGTTCTTGAGGATTATCCTTGTATTTTTTCTGCAGTTCCTCTAACTTAGGTTGGATTTCCTTCATCAACTGCATGTTTTTCGCCTGTTTAAATGTTAGAGGCAGCAGTACCAGTCTGATCAGGATTGTAACTAGAATGATTGCTATACCGTAGCTGTTTGAAAACCCGACAATTAAATCAAATAACCATCGTAATCCATCCGCAAGCCAAGCCAAATTAAATGTCCCCCTTAAATCGCTTATGGAACTGGATCATAACCGCCGGGATTCCATGGATGACAATGCAAAATGCGGCGTAATCCCAACCATAATCCTTTAAATCCATAACGTATGATCGCTTGTTTTGTATATTCTGAACAAGTAGGTATAAAACGGCATCTTGCCGGCAGGAGCGGAGAAATCAGCTTTTGATAGATGAATATGACAAATAGGGGAATCGATAGAACAAGCTTCGAAATAGTTTTCATAGTATCCCCTTCTTCTATTAACCTTTTTATACCTTTAATAGCTGGTGAAAGTCTGCCTGCAGCTGCTGGTGACTGGCATATCTGCTCTTGGCTTTAGCTCCGAATACTACATAATGCCTTTCAGGCAGCTGCTCCCAATTTAACCTCACAATTTCACGCAGACGGCGCTTTACCCGATTGCGAACCACCGCATTACCAACTTTTTTGCTCACAGAGATTCCAACCTTTGTACTGCCATCCGTTACGGGAAGAAGGTGCACCACGAGATATCGCCCAAATTTAATGGATCCATTTCGGTAGACTCTGCGGAAATCTTCTCGGCGCGTCAAACGCTGTTCCCTCTTCATGAGTACGATTTTTCCTCCAATCTCCGCCGTAAAAGAGAGACCCGTTTCCGGGTCATAGGCTTTTATGCAGTTAAGGTTTTTCTACCCTTTCTTCTGCGAGCAGCAATAACTCTGCGGCCGCCTTTGGTTTTCATCCGCGCTAAAAAGCCATGGTTTCTTTTGCGCTTTCTATTATTAGGTTGAAATGTTCTTTTCACTGCCACTACCTCCTTCCACTACCATCCCATATACATACCTGCCTTATTTTAACTTATTTTTAATAGCGGTGTCAACCGTAAAAACAAGGCGAACACTTTTCCACATTTTCCATAGTAGTATATCCACAAAGATGTTGATAAACCAGGGTTTGTCTGTTACAATACCCAAGAATTCTGATAAATAAGGGTTTTTTTATTCACAGCCTGTAGATAAGTTTGTGGATTACTTGTCGAATTGGGGGTTGTGAATAATCCTCAGCTGGTAAAATCTGATAAAAACCGATAAATGCCTACCCCGATTGACTTATCCACCACTTTTAAACAAAATATCGCTTGTGGATTGTTTTGTGGATGATGTGGGTATCGAACAGGGATAACTCGTAATCCTTGTTGATAACTGTTTCTGTGGATATCCTGTTGATACTGTGGATATTTTTTAAAAAACCCGCATCTACAACGGGTTTAGGAACCGTGGATTATGTGTAAAACCAGCTGATTTTTATGCACATAACTGTTATCCCCAAAAATGGTTGGGGGTTGTTTTATTTTGTCGAAGCAGGATCCTGTGGATTAAATAAAGAATGATTAGATCAACCATAATTGTAGGAGGAAGTTGTAATGGACCAGTTGAGGAGTATTTGGAACGAAGTACTAAAGGTCATGACAAGCGAAGTTGCCCAGGCATCATTTGATGCTTGGCTAAAACATACTAAGCCCAGCCGGTTAGAAGGCTCCACGCTTTATATCACCGTTCCAAACGAATTTACTCGCGACTGGGTTGAAGCGCGTTATACTTTGGCATTACGCAAAACGCTGCGCCATATTATCAATGAAAACTGGGAACTGCGTTTTGAGGTAGATGCACCTCAGCAGGCCCCGGAACAGCCAGAACGGCGCGAAGTGTTACCGGAAAAGAAACCGGCCAAACCAACCAGCGATCAGCATCCAGAACCAAAAGATGCGAGTATTCTGAATTCTAAGTATACTTTTGATACTTTTGTGGTCGGTAATTCCAACCGTTTTGCACATGCAGCAAGTTTAGCAGTAGCAGAAGCCCCAGCTAGAGCTTATAATCCTTTATTTTTATATGGAGGAGTCGGACTAGGTAAGACCCATCTAATGCATGCCATCGGTCACTATGCCCTGGAAAAGGATCCCGATATCCGCGTTATTTATATTACCTCCGAAACATTTACTAATGATTTAATTAAAGCTATTGGAAATAAATCCATGGTTGAATTTAGGGCAAAGTACCGCAATGCCGATATTCTTTTAATTGACGATATTCAGTTTGTGGCCGGTAAAGAATCGACTCAAGAAGAATTCTTCCACACCTTTAACGCTTTATACGAAGCCAATAAGCAGCTGGTTATTTCCTCAGATCGGCCGCCAAAAGAAATTCCTACCCTAGAAGAGCGACTGCGCAGCCGGTTTGAATGGGGATTGACTACCGATATTCAGCCCCCTGATCTGGAGACCAGAATCGCAATCCTGAGAAAGAAAGCCGATATGGAAGGAATCGATGCCCCTGCTGACGTTTTGGCTTACATTGCTAATCACGTGCAGTCCAATATTCGCGAGCTGGAAGGAGCCTTTGTAAGGGTTGTGGCTTACGCAAACCTAAACAGAGCACCGATTTCTCAAGAAATTGCCGTTGAAGCCTTAAAGGATATTATCGGCACCCAAAAACAAAAATTGATTACTATCGAACTGATTCAGCAGGTGGTGGCTAACCACTACGGCATCAAGGTTTCTGATATGAAAGCCAAAAAAAGAACACGGTCAATTGCTTATCCGCGCCAGGTAGCCATGTACCTTTCTCGAGAGTTGACGGAGAACTCGCTGCCGAAAATTGGTGAAGAGTTTGGCGGACGCGACCACACAACTGTAATGCACGCCTGCGATAAAATCGGAAAAGAGATCCAGCAAGATCCATCTCTGCAGTTAACAGTGAAAGAGCTGATTGATGCTATTCAAAGCTCTTAATCTGTGGATAACCTCTTTATAGGCTTGTTTGTTAGTTGTGAATTCAAAAAATCAGGTTTTTGGCCTTTTTGGACTTTGTGGATAAAAATGTTTAACTAACCACAAGTTGTCATTGTGGATAAACTCAATCATCATCCTGCTTTGCAGGCTTATCCACATCGCTCACATGCACTACTAGTACTACTACTAAGATCTTTTATTCTAATAGATTACTTACATCACTTTGTATAAACATCCACAGGAGGAATAATTATGCATTTTCAATGCTCGTTATCAGATTTACTGCCAGCAGTAAACTTAGTTGAAAAAGCAGTAGCTAGTCAAAACGATGTACCAATCTTAACTGGTATTCATATCGCTGCAGCTGACAGCCAAGTAATCTTAACAGCTACTAACCTTGAGCTGGGTATTAAATCAGAGTTTGAAGCTTATGTTAATAGAGCAGATAAAACCGTAGTTGATGGAAAACTCTTAGCAGCTATAATCAAAAAACTGCCTGATCAGCCAATCATTTTTGAAATCATTGATAACCAACTGATAATTACAGCTGGCAATGTTGAATTTGCACTCAATGTTTTGACTGAAGAAGATTTCCCTGAACTTCCGCAAGCAGAGCAAGTACAGTTTTCTCTGCCGGCGAACAAATTGTTAAAAATGATCAAAAACACGATTTACGCGTGCGGCAAAGACGATCGCCGCCCATTCTTAAATGGAATTTTATTTGAAACAATTGACAATCAGCTGAATTTTGTGGCTACAGATATTAATCGCTTATCCTATTACGCTGTAAAACTTGACACTAATGTTCCTAATACTGAAATGTTAGTCCCTATGAAAACTATGCAGGAGCTGCAGCGGAGTCTGCCTAATGACACCACACCGATAAACATCTCGTTTGGAGAAAAGTACTTAATTTTTGAATACGGAGCAAATAAGATCACAACCAGATTGATCGAGGACCGCTTCCCTCAGTACAGAGGCTTGTTTCCTAATCATGAACCGATTCAGATTACCGTTAACAGGCAGATGCTGATTGCAGCGGTAGAAAGAGCAGCTTTGATTGACAGCGACGATGGTACACAGGTGGTTATTTTTGAAGCTGTTGACGGTGTTCTCGAAATCAGTACTCCAACCGGCAGTAAGGGTAAAAGTCAGGAAAAACTTAATGTCGAACACCAAGGGGAAAATGGCAGAGCTGCTTTTTCAGCCAAGTATATTTTGGATATGCTGAAAGCAGCAGATGCAGAGCAGATCTTTTTCCACTTCAACTCCGACCTGCAGCAGTGTTTAATGCAGGCTGATAACGACGAGGATCAGAAGTACATTTTAATGCCGGTTCGTTTGAGTCAATAGGGAGGAAAACAATGGAAAAAATCGAAATAAAGACAGAATCGATCAATCTCGATCAACTGCTAAAATGGGCAAATATAGCAGCCAGCGGTGGGGAAGCTAAACAGTTAATTCAAAGCGGCGAGGTTCTGCTCAATGGTGCTGTTGAAACCAGACGCGGTAAAAAAGTATACCGCAATGATATTGTGACCGTAGGCGACCGGACAATAAAGGTAATCTAGGATGGTTATCAGAAAGCTGCACTTCTCAAACTTTCGCAATTACCAAAGTTTGAGTCTAGATCTAGATCCGAAAGTTAATATTTTTGTGGGCCATAACGCCCAAGGAAAAACCAATATTCTCGAGGCAGTTTATCTTTTGGCAGCAGCCCGGTCTTTTCGTGCCGCCAAAGATGCGGAAATGATTCAGCACGGTCAGAAATACAGTTTGATATCGGGCGAGGTTACCATCGAAGCAGTTCATAACCTCGAAGTTGTGCTGCAGAGAAATGCCCCAAAAATTCTTAGGTTCAATAAAAAAGAAACGCCGCACCGCCAGTTTGTGGGTATTTTTAACGTGGTTTTATTTACTCCGGATGACTTATATTTGATTAAAGGGACTCCGGGAGAGCGGCGCCGCTTTCTTGATTTGGAGATTTCCCAGGTCGATCCTGGATACCGCAGTCTGCTCCTCGATTACCAAAAAGTGCTGCAGCACCGCAATTCCCTTCTTAAGGTTGCTGCCTTCGGAAACAAAGATGCTGGCATGCTGGAAGTTTGGGATCAGCAGCTGGTCGAACTGGGCAGCCGCTTAATTGTTAAACGAGCACAAATGATCCACAAATTAGGCCTTTTAAGCAGATTGATGCATCGCAGGCTCAGTGATGGCAGTGAAGAGCTGATGCTGCGCTATCTTCCCTTTTTTGCATCAGAACCGGATGTTGATCAGGAGTACAGCTTAGAAACAGTTAAAGAGCGTTTTGATCAAGCTTTAAAATCAGTGAAAGCAGCTGAACTCAAACGAGGCTACTCGCTGGTTGGGCCTCAAAGAGATGACTTTCAGTTTTTAATCAATCGAATGGATGCGAGGATATACGGCAGTCAAGGACAGCAGCGCACAGCAGTCTTAGCCTGCCGTTTAGCTGAATTGGAATATATGAAATCGGAAACAGGAAAATACCCTGCTATTTTACTTGACGATGTAATGTCAGAACTTGATGAACTGCGCAGGCATTTTTTGGTGGAAATATTACACAAAAAAGTTCAAACAATTATAACTACTACTGATATATCAGATTTCGAGTCTAGCTTAGTAAGAGGTGCAGCAGTTTTTGCGGTTAAAGCAGGACAAGTCCAGGAAAGGCGCTGATGAGATATGTTCTTGCATATTGGCCAGGAAGAGTCGATTTTGATGAAAGATATTGTAGCAATCATCGACATTAAGGCTGAGAAAACCTCCGTCTACACTAGGGAATTTTTACGAACAGCGGCGGAAGAGGGCTTTGTTAAAGGGGAGCCTGAAAAGCCGAAGTCGTTTGTCGTGACAAATAACCGAATTTATCTGTCGCCAATCTCAGCCTCAACTCTTAAAAAGAGAGTTTCTGATTTTCTTAATTTGTAGTCAATTTGGTTATTGTGTTATAATAACTAAATGGGAAGTTAATTTATGCAGGGAGTAGATGTAATATTGAAGAATAACGCGAACACATCAAATTATACTGCAGATAAAATTCAAGTACTTGAGGGGCTGGAAGCGGTAAGGCGCCGCCCTGGAATGTATATCGGCAGCACTGACAGCAATGGTCTGCACCATCTTGTAGTTGAGGTGGTGGATAACAGCATTGATGAGGCGCTGGCGGGTTTTTGTGATTTTATCAGTGTTGAAATTTTCACGGATGGCTCAATTCGGGTAACCGATAACGGCCGGGGAATTCCGGTCGGTATTGTTGAGAAAACCGGCAAGTCTGCAGTAGAAACCGTACTTACTAAACTACACGCTGGAGGCAAATTCGGCCAAGAAGGCGGCGGTTATAAGGTTTCCGGTGGACTGCACGGCGTAGGAATTTCTGTCGTCAATGCTTTGTCGGAGTGGCTGAAAGTTGATGTTTTTACTGATGGGAAGCACTATTCCCAGCGCTATCAGCGGGGAACTCCCGAGACAGAACTGCAGATTGTGGGAGCAACAGATAAGCAGGGAACCCAGATCACATTTAAGCCCGATGCAGCGATCTTTGAAACAACAGAATTTCAAGCAGATACAATCACTTATCGCCTGAGAGAACTGGCATTTTTAAATAAAGGTGTGAAAATTCATTTTATTGATCACCGGGATAATAAAGAAGTTACTTATCACTACGAAGGCGGGATTATCTCCTTTGTTGAGCATTTAAACAGAAATAAAACCGCACTGCACGATCCAGTTTATTTTCAGGATACACGGGAGTGCGAACTGGAAGTAGCCCTGCAGTACACTGATGGCTACAGCGAAACCATCTTTACTTTCGCCAACAATATCAATACCCAAGAAGGCGGGACGCATTTAAGCGGTTTCCGATCAGCTTTGACACGTACTCTCAATGATTACGCCCGCAAAAATAACCTGCTCAAACAAAATGAAGACAATTTAAGCGGTGAAGATGTCCGCGAAGGACTGACCGCTGTAATCAGCGTTAAGATTTCCGAACCCCAGTTTGAAGGTCAAACCAAAACAAAACTCGGCAACAGTGAAGTGCGGGGAATTGTTGAGTCAATCGTAAGTGAGCACCTCAGCACTTATCTAGAAGAACATCCAACCGAATCGAAAAGAATTATTGAGAAAGCAATTTCTGCATTTAGGGCGCGGGAAGCGGCCCGCAAAGCAAGGGAGCTGACCCGCAGAAAGAGCGCTTTGGAAGTTTCGTCGCTCCCTGGTAAACTAGCGGACTGCAGCTTTACTGATCCAAAGCTGTGCGAGCTGTTCATCGTGGAGGGAGACTCGGCGGGCGGTACAGCCAAGCAGGGGAGAGACCGGCGGTTCCAGGCTATTTTGCCGCTAAGAGGCAAGATTCTTAATGTGGAAAAAGCGAGGTTGGATCGGATTTTGAGCAATGCAGAAATTCGCTCTATGATTACCGCATTCGGCACAGGCATTTCCGAAGAGTTTGATCTTACTAAGCTCCGCTATGACAAGATTATTATCATGACGGACGCCGATGTGGACGGAGCACACATCAGAACTCTTCTCCTTACTTTCTTCTATCGCTATATGCGGCCGCTGTTGGAATATGGACATGTTTTTATTGCTCTACCACCGCTGTATAAGATAGAACAGCGCAAAAACGTATATTACTGCTACTCAGATGAAGAATTGGATAAACTTCTGGAAGAAATCGGACGAGTTGGCATAACCATCCAGCGCTATAAGGGTCTGGGAGAGATGGATAAACAGCAGCTGTGGGACACCACTATGAATCCGGAAACCCGCATCATTCAGCAGCTGCGTTTAGATGACGCTATCGCAGCTGACGAGATATTTACAACGCTGATGGGAGAAAAGGTTGAACCGCGGCGCGAATTTATTGAAGCTAATGCTAAACTGGTTACTAACTTGGACGTGTAGAAGGAGTTAATAGGCATGAATTCAGAGTTTCGGGAAGGAAAAGTAGTTCCGGTCAGACTCGTAGAAGAAATGAAAACATCATATATCAATTATGCCATGAGTGTAATTGTAGAACGAGCTCTGCCCGATGTGCGGGATGGTTTGAAGCCGGTGCAGCGCCGGATCATCTACGCCATGGGCGAGTTGGGCATGCGTCATGACCGCCCCTATAAGAAATCAGCTAGAATTGTGGGCGAAGTCATGGGTAAATTCCATCCGCATGGCGATTCAGCGATCTATGATGCTATGGTCCGGATGGCGCAGGATTTTTCATATCGCTATGAACTAATCGATGGGCATGGCAACTTCGGCAGTGTCGATGGCGATCCTCCGGCTGCAATGCGTTATACGGAAGCGCGGCTGTCACGGTTAGCAGCGGAAATGCTGCGGGATATTGATAAAAATACCGTTGATTTTGTGCCCAACTTTGACGAAACAGTTGATCAACCAGCGGTGCTGCCGAGCAGGTTTCCAAATCTGCTGGTAAACGGCGCATCAGGTATTGCGGTGGGAATGGCTACAAATATTCCGCCCCATAATTTAGGCGAAGTGATCGACGGAATCATTATGCTGATCGATAATCCCGATGTGACGATTAAAGAGCTGAGCCGCGTGATTGTTGGTCCGGACTTCCCAACTGGAGGACTGATTCTGGGTAGGGAAGGGATTAAAGAAGCCTATGAAACGGGCCGTGGCCGCATTTTTGTCCGCGCTAAAACTCAAATTGAGCAGATGAACAGCGGTAAGCATCGGATTATCGTTACTGAGCTGCCTTACAATGTCAACAAGGCTAAACTGGTCGAAAAGATTGCAGATTTAGTCAGAGATAAACGAATTGACGGCATTACCGACCTGCGGGATGAATCTGATAAATCTGGAATGCGGGTTGTAATTGAACTCCGCAGGGATGTTGATCCGAGAGTGATTTTAAACCAATTGTACAAGCACACTCAAATGCAGGATACTTTTGGTGTTATTATGCTGGCCTTGGTTGACGGTGAACCGAAAGTCCTCAATCTAAAGCAGGTGCTCCACTATTATGTTGAACACCAAAAAGATGTTGTAATTCGCCGCTGCAGACATGAGCTGAAAAAGGCAGAAAATGATGCTCATATTCGGGAAGGACTGCTGATTGCCCTCGATCACATTGATGAGATTATCAGCATCATCAGAGGGTCCCAAAATGATCAGGTTGCTAAACAGACGCTGATGGAGCGGTTTGAACTAACTGAGCGTCAAGCTGTAGCGATTCTCGATATGCAGCTGAGAAGATTAACTGGCTTGGAACGAGAAAAAATCGAAGCAGAGCACGCGCAGCTGCTCCAGACAATTCAGAGACTGAGAACAATCTTAGGCGATATGAATTTAGTTTATAATATCATCAAAGAAGAGCTGATGGAGATTAAGGAGCGTTTTTCCGATTCTAGAAGAACGATGATCGTGAGAGATGATTCTAATCTGGATATTGAAGATCTAATTGCCGAAGAGGATCTGATTGTCACTCTCACACATCAAGGCTACATTAAACGCCTGCCGGTTGATACCTATCGGTCCCAGAGAAGAGGCGGAAGGGGCATTACTGCTATTAGTAACCGCAACGAAGATTTTGTGGAACAGCTGTTTGTTACCAGCACCCATAATTATGTGCTGTTCTTTACCAATAAAGGCCGGGTTTACCGCTTAAAAGGCCATGAAATTCCGGAAGCCGGACGCAATGCAAGAGGTGTTGCGGTAATTAATCTCGTCCACTTAGAACCAGGTGAGCGGATCGAAGCTACGATCCCAATCCGCGAATACGCTGATGATTGGTATCTGGTTATGGCTACTAAGCAGGGCATGGTGAAGAAAACTGCTTTAATCGAGTATGACAGCACTCGCACTGGCTTAATTGGTATCTCCCTGCTTGAAGATGACGAAGTAGTCAGCGTAAAATTAACCGATGGTCAGCAGGAAATTATTCTAACTACAGCTGAAGGCCAGACTATTCGGTTCTCAGAAGATCAGGTTCGAGCCATGGGCAGAAATGCTCGCGGGGTCAAAGGAATCACTCTTGACGAAAACGATTATGTCATCGGTATGGATGTAGTATCAAACGGTGAGGATCTGCTGGTTGTAACTGAAAAGGGGTACGGCAAGCGGACCGGTATTGATGAATACCGGATTACCAATCGGGGCGGAAAAGGCATTAAAACCTTGAATAAGACCGATAAAACCGGTCGGATTGTTGGAGCTAAGATGGTCTATGAGAATAATGAGATCATGCTTATTTCCCTCGAAGGTATTATGATCCGGATGGCCGTTGCTGATATTTCCCGCCTTGGACGCAATACTCAAGGAGTTATCTTGATGAAACTCCAAGAAAATGATAAAGTTGTAGCAGCTGCCCATTTAGTTGGCAGGGATGAGGAAAAGATCTAAAAAAATCCTTAAAAAAAGTAAGAAAACATCTTGACACAGCTTGTTTAGGGTGTTAAGATAGATTGTGCCGCTAGGGTTTTCTGCTAGCGGCATTACAATCTCACATTTTATTTTCAAAAAATGTGTTGACAAACTTTTTTAACCATGCTATGATAAAAGTGTTGCGCTCAACGAACAAGCGCAATGAACCTTGAAAACTAAACAGCAGAAGTGCGGGTAACTTTTTAAAAGTTATCAGCTCTGTCAAATAAGAGCAAAGATTAAACTTAACCATTTTTATTGGAGAGTTTGATCCTGGCTCAGGACGAACGCTGGCG